>JACQUI010000147.1 GCA_016210395.1 Chloroflexota bacterium
GTAGAAAAGCTGCTCCTCGCTGACGCGGGAGGTGAAGGCCTCGTGCTCCAGGTGCGCGGTGTTGTTGCGCACTTCGACGTAGGGCGTGGTGTGCGCGCCGCACTTGTCTCCGATGAGGAGCGAATCGCACTGGGTGAAGTTCCAGGCGTTGTCGGCGCTGGGCATGACACGCACCAAGCCGCGGTAGGTGCCCTGGCCGTGCTCGGCGGAGATGGTCTTGGAGATGACGGTGCTGCGGGTGTTCTTGCCCAGGTGGGTCATCTTGGTGCCGGTGTCGGCCTGCTGATACGCCTTGGTGAGGGCAACAGAGTAGAACTCGCCGATGGAGTTGTCGCCTTGCAGGATGACGCTGGGGTACTTCCAGGTGATAGCCGACCCGGTCTCCACCTGCGTCCAGGAGATTTTCGAGTTGCGGCCCTGGCACTTGCCCCGCTTGGTGACGAAGTTGAAGATGCCGCCTTTGCCGTTGGCGTCGCCGGGGTACCAGTTCTGGATGGTGGAGTACTTGATCTCCGCGTTGTCCAGGGTGATAAGCTCCACCACTGCGGCATGGAGCTGATTGGTGTCGAACATGGGAGCGCTACAGCCCTCCAGATAGCTGACGTACGCGCCCTCTTCGGCGACGATCAGGGTGCGCTCGAACTGGCCCACCTCCTGGGTGTTGATGCGGAAGTAGGTGGTGAGCTCAAAGGGGCAACGCACACCCTTGGGTATGTAGCAGAATGAGCCGTCGGAGAACACGGCGGAGTTCAGGGCCGCATAGAAGTTGTCGGAGTAGGGGACAACGGACCCCAGGTACTTGCGCACCAGGTCGGGATGGTCCCGCACGGCCTCCGACATAGAGCAGAAGATGATGCCCCGCTTGGCCAGCTCCTCTTTGAAGGTGGTGGCGATGGAGACGCTATCGAAGATGGCGTCCACGGCCACGCCGGCAAGGCGCTTTTGCTCCTGCAGGGGGATGCCCAGCTTCTCATAGGTCTTGAGCAGCTCCGGGTCCACCTCTTCCATGCTGCTGAGCTGCTTCTTCTGCTTGGGCGCAGAGTAGTAGATGATGTTCTGGAAGTCTATCTCAGGGTAGCGGAGATGCGCCCAGCGGGGATGCTCGCCCTTGGCCAGCAGGCTCATGAAATGGCGGTAGGCCCGCAGCCGCCACTGGAGCATCCACTCGGGCTCACGCTTCTTTTCGGATATGAACCGGACGGTGTCTTCGCTGAGGCCACGGGGAGCGGTCTCGGACTCGACATCGGTGACAAAGCCATACTTGTAGTCCTGGCGGATCGCAGCCTTGACTTCCTTGTTGCTTTCCTGTGCCTGGACGGTTGTGGTCATGATGGCTCCTGGGACGTGTGCGACGGGTTCCGACACAACGATGATGGGATATGACAAGCGAGACGTCAAGACTCCTGGGGCGAAATAATTGTTGACTGGTTTGGTCAACAATTATTGTAGGGCCTTGCCCCTATGTCGTCAAGGAAAGAATGGGCCTGTTGCATCGTTTTCTTGGTTTCCTGTTGTTCCCACGTGCCCCTATTGTGTATCCTAGTGCCGCTGAGCGCACACCATGCTGGTGAAGGAGGATCCCTATGCCTACCGTTGCCGAGATGAAGCAGGCTGCTATTGCAGCCATCGAGGAGCGCAAAGAGGAGATCATAGGCCTCGCCAAGACGATCCTGCAGAACCCGGAAACTGGTTTTACCGAGCAAAAGACCTCTCGCCTGGTGCAGGAGCGGTTCCACCAGATGGGCATCCCCTTCCAATCGGGCCTTGCACTCACGGGAGTGAAGGGCATGGTCCAGTGCAAAGCTGGCCCAGGGCCGACAGTCGCGGTGTTCGGCGAGTTGGACTCGTTGCGTGTGCTGGAGCACCCGTTCCATGACGACGTCACCGGCGCAGCCCACGCCTGCGGGCATCACTGCCAGGTGGCGAACATGTTTGGCGCAATGGTCGGGCTGATGTCGCCTGGGGTCATTACCCACCTCTCCGGCCGGATTGCGCCCATCGCCGTGCCGGCGGAGGAGTTCATCGAGGTGGAGCGGCGCATGCGGCTGAGGGCTGAAGGCAAGATCGAGTTCATGGGCGGCAAGCAGGAGTTCATCAAGCTGGGCGTCTTCGACGACGTGGACATGGCCATGATCAGCCACACCAGTTCCGAGCCGTTCAAGCTGGGCGTTGGGGGCACGAGCAACGGCCACGTGGTCAAATTCGTGCAGTTTACGGGCAGGGGGGCCCACGCGGGCGGCGCGCCCCACATGGGTATCAACGCCCTGAACGCCGCAATGATCGCCCTCTCCGCCATCAACGCCAACCGCGAGACCTTCCGCGACCAGGACACGGTGCGCGTCCACGGTATCCTGACGCGCGGCGGCGACGCCGTCAGCGCCGTGCCCTCCAACGTCACGCTGGAGTGGCGCGTGCGCTCCGGCAACCTGGACGCGCTGGTGGCCAACAGCGGCAAGGTGGACCGCTGCTTCCGGGCAGGGGCGCTGGCCGTTGGCGCACAGGTGAGCGTCACCAACATCCCGGGCTACCTGCCTATGCGCAACAACGCCATCATGCAGGACCTGTACACCCGCAACGCCAAGGAGCTTGTGGGCGAGAGCCAGGTGCTGGTGCGCCCAGCTACCCACAACGGCGGCGGCTCCACGGACATGGGCGACCTGGCCCAGATCATGCCGCTGATTCACCCGTACTGCGGCGGCGCAACAGGCACGGGCCACGGCAAGGACTACGTCATCCAGGACTACGATACGGCGGTGATTGACGCTGCAAAGGCCATGGCGACGACGGTCATAGACCTGCTGGCCAACGGGGCGCAGAAGGCGAAGGAGGTCAAGTCCACGGACAGGCCGCCGATGACCAAGGAGCAGTACCTGAAGTTCCAGCGTGAGCGTGCCGAGGTGGTGCAGTTCGACGGTGCAAAGGGATAGGAATCAACAAAGAAAAAGAAGGGGAAGGCCGAGGCCTTCCCCTTCTTTTTCTTTGTTGTCAGGGACTGTCAGGAGACTGGAACGGGCGCCGGTTCCGCCGTCTCCTTCTTCGGCGGGGTGGCCAGCACCCAGAAGAGGGAGGTGGCCCCGGAGATGGCGACGAAGGTCCACAGGATGGCGGAGTAGCTGCCCGTCATGTCGAAGGCGATGGCTGCGACGAGCGGGCCGGAGGCGTTGGTGACCTGGTTGATAGGGGAGGTCATGCCTCGAATCGCGCCAAGGGAGCCCCGGCCATAGTAGTCCGCCCATACCACCAGGGATACGGTGAACGTCACGCCGCTGAAGATGCCCAGGGCGATGCCATAGGTGTATGCCATCAAGGGCGTCGTTGTGAAGATGAGGATTGCGACCGATAGGGCGAACCCGACGTAGGTGAGCGCCAGGAGATACCGCACGTGGATCCGCTCGGCCAGGAACCCGGCCACGAAGGACGAGGGAATGCCTGCCAGGGACGAGATGGAAATGGAAGCGACGGCAACGCCTTTCGAGAGTCCTTGTCCCTCCAAGTACGCCATCCAGTGGAAGTGGAGGCCGGAGATGACCAGGGAGAGCAGGCTTGTGGCGATGAGCATAAGGTAGAAGGATCGGGTGCGCATGGCTTCGCCTAGCCCGAAGGAGACCTCCTGAGCAGCCGAGAGCACGCGCCTGCCGGGGCGTTTTTTCGCCTGTTTTTCCTGCTCCAGAGCCTTCAGCCGGGCAGCTTCCTCAGGCGTGAGGCCGTCGGGCAGGAGGCCCATGTCCTCGGGCTTGCTCTTGAGGAAGAAGAAGACGGGAATGATGGCGGCGGCCCACACCAGGATGCCCAGGCTGGCCCAGGCCGCGCGCCATCCCAGGGTGATGATGATCGCCTGTACCATGATGGGGGTGACGAAGTGCCCCAGCCTGCCGCCGAGGCCCGAGTAGGCGGTGGCCCTGCCGCGCATGGCGACGAACCACTTGGGGATGACGATGCCCACCACAAGGAAGAACGCGCCCGCCGTGATGCCTCTGGCGATGATCTGGAGCACAAAGTGCTGCCAGTACTGGGTCACAAAGCCCATAAGGAAGAAGGTGCCGCCTAGGATGACCGCAGCGCCGGTCATGATCCACTTAGCACCGTATTTGTCAATGGCGGGGCCGACCAGCATGCCGGCGAAGCCGCCGAGGATGGTGCCGATGGTCATGGGCGCGGTGAAGGCGGCGGCGCCCCAGCCAAGGTCTTCCTTCATGGGGTTCAGGAAGAGGCCCAGGACAGGGAACGTTTCCGTGCCTCCTGCAAACTGGATGAGGGCGGTCACCGCGACGATGACCCAGCCATAGTAAAAGCCGCCGAGCGCGGCTTTTTTAGTGACCGTGACTACTTGTTGCTGCATATGAACCAAAAACGCTCCTGCTGTGGACGGCCTGTGAGAAACTAACCCTCTGACTATAGAACGGCTCTATCGCTGCGTCAACAGCATATGGGTTCTAGAACTGTCGTCAGTGTTTGGGCCGGATGATCGCACACGAAAGGGGGGTGGCCTCAACATCAGAAGACGTTGAGAGTGGGCGAGGAAACCCAGCCCCTACGCAATGTTTGTCCCACAGGTGCTGGGAGAACCCGTGACACACCGTTGAAAGGCGTTGGCAAAACTGAAGGGGCCGGCCTAAGCCAGCCCCTTCGATTGATGATCCGGCAGCGAGGGATTGCCGCTATTCGGCTCTGGTGGAGTCAATGACATCGTTCAGGACAACGTCGGAGGCGTCGTCCGGGCCGAAGTTTGTGACGGTGATCGTATAGGTGACGACCTCGCTCACGCCCACGGGGTCGGGGCTGTCGGTCTTGGTGACGCGCAGGTCCACGGTTGGGGCGACGACCCTGCTCACCACGGTAACGATGTGAGGGTGCTGTCTTCAGACCTGGTTGAGGCGATTAGACAGGGGAGTTTCAGGCGGTGACGAGGGCCTGGGTTTCGCGTTCCATGACGTTGCTCAGGGTGGCGAGGGTGAGGTTGAGCTCCTTGAGCGCCTGCTCGCCCTTGGGGGTCAGGAAGTACCGGTCGCCATCGGAAGGCTGGATGTACCGGTGTTGGGCCAGCACCGCGACGTACTTGGACACCTGGCGATAGTCGAGGAACGAACGGAACATGATGGTCCGCTTGGCGCCGCCTTCTGTGCAGGCCTCCAGTATGGTGACGATGATTTCAACCGGCGAACGGCTGCGGCGGGTGATGCTCGATTTGGTGGTCATAATCAATACCCCGAAGAGCGTGATAGCTTCATTATCTAGAACTGGTGCACAGAAATAAGAGCCTGTAGCGGGTACAGAGGGTAGAGGGAAAGTATAGAAGGAGCAGCCACGATGCCTGTCATGACGGGCATCGTGGCTGCATATCTGGCCAGGATGGGCTAGGCTGTGGGAAACGGCGGCGCGGGCTATGGAGCCAGCGGCAGCTCGACGCCCAGGCGGCGCTCTTTCGCCTTCTTGTAGACGAAAGCGGCGGCGGCGACATCGCTAACGGCGATGCCCTGGGACTCGAAGAGGGTGATGTCGGCATCGGCGTGGCGGCCCTTGACGCGGCCCACTGCAACGGAGGCCAACTCATGGATCTGGTCCCAGCGGATGACGCCGCGCTCGATGGGGTAGAGGAGGTCGCCCGCTTCCACCTGGGCGTCGGGCAGGCTGTCCACCACGACGATGCTTGCCTTGCGGATGACGTCGTCGTCCACCTCGCGGCGGATCCAGTGGTTGCTGCCGGCGGCGTTGACGTGCTGGCCGGGCTCCAGCCACGCGCCTAGCAGGACCGGCTCGCGGGACGTGGTCATGGTGATGACGATGTCCACGCCTTTGACGCATTCCTGGGCGCTTGCGGCCTGGACGACCTCAATGCCCAGGTCGCGGGACATCTCTTGGCAGAACTTCTTGCAGGCGTCGTCTACGCGGTCGAATGCCTTGACGTGGCGGATGTTGCGAACGGCGCAGACGCCTTCGAGCTGGGCGCGGCCTTGAAACCCCGTTCCGATGATACCGACGGTGGCTGCGTTCTGCCGCGCCATGTACTTGGTGCCCACTGCGCTGACGGCTCCGGTGCGCATCTGAGAGCAACGGCCGCCCTGGACGATGGCCAGGAGGTCGCCTGTCTCGCTATCGTACAGGAGCGTGGTGAAGCGGGTGCCTGCGGCAAAGCTGGTGTAGGTCTTGAGGCCAAAGACATTGCTCCCCAGGACTGCTGCGGCCATGAGGTGGTGAAAACCCTTGGGCATGCGGATGCGGGAGCGAGGACGGTTCCAGGTGAGGCCGTTCCCTGCCTGCTTGAACGCATCGTCCATGACCTCAACGCAGTCATGCATTGTCATAAGCTCGTTGACTTCCTTGTCTCCCAAGAACAATACCATGATGCCTTCCTCCTATGGGCGAATTCCGTGCTCTGGGAAGTATACACCACTGTCCCTGCGCTAACAGCGGGGTGCTGACGCCCAGCGGCTGATTCGCTACAATGCTCCTCGTGCCTGCGCCTGTTGACCATGAACAAGCGTGGCATGGGAGCGAGCGGAAACTGCGTAGATTAGGCAAGGAGCGGTCTGATGGCCCGGCCAAAGGTGTTTGCCACGCGGGTGCTGCCCAAAGAGGCGGAGGAGATGTTGCGGGAGGCCGCCGACCTGGAGGTGTGGCCCGACTACTTCAGGCCGCCGAAAGAGGTGCTCCTGGAGAAAGCACGGGACTGCGCCGGCTTCCTGACGACAATCGAAGACCCGATGGACGTGGAGGTGATGGAGGCGGGCAGGGGGGTGCTGAGGGTGGTTGCGAACTTTGCCGTGGGCTACAACAACATAGACGTGGCGGCTGCCTCGCGGCTGGGCATCGCCGTGAGCAACACGCCCAACGTGTTGGAGAAGACAACTGCTGACCTGGCCTTCGCGTTGATCATGGCCACGGCGCGCCGGGTTGTGGACGGCGACCGGGATGTCCGGCTGGGGCGCTGGAGCAACTGGCATCCGCTGGGCTATGTGGGGCGGGACATTCACGGCGCAACGCTGGCGATCATTGGGTTGGGGCAGATTGGGCTGGAGGTGGCGAAGAGGGGCCTGGGGTTCGACATGAAGGTGACCTACCACAGCCGGACGCGCAAGCCCGTGGAGGAGGCCAGGCACGGCCTTCGTTGGCGGCCGGACCTGGCTGCCGCGCTGCGGGAGGCGGACTTCGTGAGCATCCACACGCCGCTGACGCCGGAGACACGCCACCTCATGGGGCGGAAGGAGCTGGCTTCGATGAAGCCGACGGCCATCCTGGTGAACACCAGCCGCGGTCCTGTGGTGGACTGCGAGGCGCTGTATGAAGCGGTGCGGGATGGCGTGATCTGGGGTGCGGGCCTGGACGTGACTGAACCGGAGCCGCTGCCGCCGGGCCATCCACTGCTGACCCTGCCGAACGTTGTGGTGACGCCGCACGTGGGCAGCGCCAGCATCCAGACGCGCACGGCCATGGCTGCGCTGGCGGCCCGCAATATCCTGGCTTGCCTGCGGGGTGAACCCATGCCAAGCTGCGTCAATGGGGAGGCGGCGGGAAAGCCGGCGCCGTAGCAGGACATGATGGAATGTTAGAAAAATGCAGCTTCATGCCGACACGGAGTGCAGCAATCTAGTTTGCTGGGGAGTGCTTTTGCCAATAAGCGGAAGCCAATGCCCTGGCATACAAGATTCTTCGCAGATGTCCCGACTCCCGTCGGGACTGCCTCGCGAAGAATCTAAGGCCTGTGCCGATGAAGACAAACCGCTAATACAGAAAGAAACGTTGCGACGGCCTTCGCCTTGGATTCTTCGCCTGACTACCGTCATGGCTCAGAATGACAGTGGCGTTTGCCACACCACAAAACAAAGGCTCATTGGTTCGCAGGCTCTCAGAATGACAGTAAACCCCCGCCTTGCGTCAACTGGACATCGTCGAACAGAATATCGCAGAGATGCGCTTGGCCCTTCTAGCAAGAGAGGAGAAGCCCGTGCAAGCCACCAAACCGCGTCCCAGGAGCAAGAAGCTGGAGCCACAGATCCTGGAGATGCCTGCCCAGAAGATGGCCGTGGTCCAGACCAAGGGCGATCCGAATCAGGTTGGGGCCAGTGTGTTCCCAGCGCTCTATGGCGCAGTCTATGGGCTGAAGTTCGCCCTGAAGAAGCAGGGCGTTGAGATGAAGATTGCGCCGCCTCGCGCGCTGGCCGAACGCGCACCTTGCGCCCAAGGAAGAGTGGACCGGTATCTGGGGCATCCCGATACCTGACAGCGTGACGACACTCACGCCTAAGATTCTGGAACCGGAGGTAAGGGTCGAACAGTGGGAGTACGGGACCGTGGCGCAAATACTGCATCTTGGCCCCTACAACGAAGAGACGGCCACGGTGGAGCGGCTGCACCAGTTCGTCGCTGAAAGCGGATACGAGGTCGCGGGCCCGCACGAAGAGGAGTACCTCACGCGTCCCAACGTGAAGGCACCCAAGACGCTTATTCGCTACGTAGTGAGGAAGAGGCAGTAGCTCCTTCGAGGCGCTAGGTGTGAAGCGGGCGGCTTGCATTGGTCGCGGGGATGGGAGGCCCGCCATACAGCAAAAGAGGCAAAACTCTGACTCGGACTTTTGCGCAGAGTTTTGCGCTTGACCTGAGGGCCCGGCCCAAGGTCAGGCTCTGCCAGTTTGCCCGATGCTACCGAGGACCCTGTGGATGGGAGGATACCCCCCACGTCAAGTACCACTCTTTGTCACGGGGGAAAAGAACTGCTACTTCCTGGCGATGACGAACAGATAGTCGCCCCGGTCATGCTCGTAAGACGCCATGACCTCTTTGATCCTGCCGGACCCCATGTCCTCCGCCAGGGCGCGGCAGCCCTCCTCGACCTCCTGCGGGTCAGCCAGCGTTGCAAAGGAAGAGATGCCCGCCCGCACGGCGGGGTCCAGGTACAGCCAGGGACGGTGCTTCCCGCTGTATAGGAACAGGTCCTCCAAGTCCTCCGCGACTTCGTACGGGTCCGTGGCAATAGATATGAACCCCGCGCCTGTCAACGCGTTGTTTATCGTCTCCAGGGTGGGCATCAGTCCAAGGGACCGGAGCACCATATTAGGGAAGTAGCGGTTCAGCCAGATACCACGCATCTGCTCCGGGGTCTGCGTGAAGAGCACGAAGCGTCCGTCCCTCCCCAGCACCCGGAACGCCTCGCAGAAGGCGGACTCAAGCGCCGGAAAGTGGTGGATGGCCAGCGTGCACACCACGCCGGGAAAGGACCTGTCAGGGAACGGTAGCGCTCCGGCGTCTCCCAGGCACCAGTGGCCCAGATTGCTCTTGGCCCGGGCGGCCTGGAGCATGGTCGGCGAACGGTCCAGGCCGTGCATGCGCAGGCCCTGATTGGCAAGGGCTATGGTGTAATTCCCTGTGCCACACGCCACGTCCAGACATCGCTCTCCCCGCGTCAGGCCCAGGTGACGCATCAGCCGCTCCGCAATAGAGGGGTCGGCCCGACGTGTTGCATCGTAGCCCTTGCCTATGGAGTCGTAGAGAGCCATGCCCTCGTCATGTCCTGGCATGTCATCCGGACGAGTGTACTCCACCATCAGGGATTCGCAGTCCCTTCGGGGCGGCTGCTCGAAAGGGCCTTGTCGGCAGCGATGAGCTTCAGCAAGTCGTGGCGGGTGATGATGCCCACCAGTTCCTTGTCTCGGACCACGGGCAGCCGGTTCACCTGCCGGCGCAGCATTTTTTCTACCACGGCTCCGACAGGCTCGTCCTCGGATACGACCTCCACCTCTCGGGTCATGACATCCTTTACCCGACGGACGGCTACTTTGTGAGCGATGTCTTCGACCGTCTTGGGGTCGGCCCATGAGCCAAGCATCTGGTACAGGTTGTCGGCCAGGGGCACGAGCTTGCGGTGCAGGCCAAAGTCGGAGTGCGTCAGGATTCCGGCTACGTGGCGCTTCTCGTCCACGACGACCAGGCAGCTTACCTCGTGCTGCAACATGAGGCGTGCCGCTTCTTGCACGGTGTCATCCGGCCTCACCGTGACGACAGGGCTGTTCATGATGTCCTTGGCCCGCATGGACGTCTCCTGGGGAGGATGCCTTCATAGTGAGGGCTGCGGGGGCGTATTGCAAGACTCTAGTCACCAA
>JACQUI010000148.1 GCA_016210395.1 Chloroflexota bacterium
CAACGACGCGGCAGCCGAGCTTCACGGCCCCCTTCAACGCCACAGGCATGCCGGCCATATCCATCCCCTGCGGGTTCAGCGCCGCCGGCCTCCCCATCGGCCTGCAGCTCGCCGCAAAGCCATTCGACGAACCCACCCTGCTGCGCGCCGCCTACGCCTACCAGCAGCACGCGGGGTGGCACGAGAAGCGGCCCTCGTTGTGACCGCTGGCGTGGGCCAGAAGCGGCTTGGGGCATGCGCGGACTGATGGGAGCCTCTTTCGCGTAAGTACCTGTGCGTCAGGAACGCGCTTCAAGCTTGCATTCCCCCAGCGCCTTGCGGTACGCTCTCGCACGTCTTGTCGCACCCTCAATGACGAGGAGACATCCTCATGCACATGCAAACGCTCCCCGCCGACCGGCGTTCCACCATCGCTCGCATCCCTTTTCTGGCTTTGGTGGCCGCCCTCTTCCTCATGGCGCAGGCCGCCCCCTGCCAGAAGGAAGATGAAGATAGAGATCAAGGCATTGGGCCACAAGCCGGGATGAGCTACGCCCACGTGGCCCCCGGCCAGTACAGCGAAGTCTACATGGACATCCCGCTGACTGCGGGCGACGTTGTAACTGCTACTCTTTCCGGCCCCGGCGTCGTGGGCGAGGCAAAGCAGTCGGCCACATCCCAGTTCGGCGGCACAGTCCGCCTCACGTGGAGAATCAACAAGCTGGGAGAATACAAGGTAGATGGCCGCGTAGGGAAACCCGGCGAAGCAGGGAAGACCATCAGGCCGACAGTCGTCGTCGAGGGCTAGCGGCTCCCTCTCCTCCTCTCTCATTGGGAGGGCCTTGCCCGACAATTGCCTGTTATGCCAGGAGGGTGAAAGGGGACCGCATCCCCTGCCGGGGGCGTCCTGTAGGGGCGCATGGCTTGCGCCCTGGGTTGGGGGGGAAAAACAACCTCGCGGGCAAGAAGGGGCAAATCCTCGAATGAACGGGCAAAGTCCCTTGGGAGAGGTCGCTCCGATGGCATCGGAACAGGTGATAGCTGTAGGGGCGCCGTCTCCGCGCCCGCGTCTCTTCCACGCTTCGCATACTGCGTCCGCTCTCGGCGATCATATCTCCAGCGGGACCTCCGGCGCGTACCCCGTGGGCGCAAACCCGCCCGCTAGCCCCCCGCCGTCCAGCATGAAGAAATCGCCGCTCGTGTAGCTGGACGCATCCGAGGCAAGGTAGACCGCCAGCGGCCCGATCTCCACAGGCACGCCCGTCCTGCCCACGGGGATGTACGGGCTGCGCGGCGCGCGGGTGGGATTGGGGTCCGGCTCCCTCGTCGTCACAAAGCCCGGCACAATGCAGGACACCCGCACGCCATAGCGGGAAAGGCTCGTCGCCAGCACCCGCGTCAGGTTGATGATCCCGCCCTTGGCCGCGCCGTACATGTAGTTGTCGGTGCCGCCACGGAAACCCAGCCCGGACGCCAGGTTGATGATGACCCCGCTCCGGCGGTCCACCATCTCCTTTGCAACCGCCCTCGCGCAGTAGAAGGCGCTGGACAGGTTCACTTCAATGCCCACGCGCCATTCGTCGTCCGTAATCTCCCAGATGGGCTTGGGCCGCTGGTCGCGCACGATGCCCGCGTTGTTGACAAGCACGTCTATCTTGCCGAACTCCCGCCGCGCCAGCGCCACCATCCTATCCACCTGGGCCGTATCCGTCACGTCCGTTGTTACGGCGATGGCCCGCCTCCCCAGCGCTCGCACCTCTGCAGCCGTCTGCTCGATCAGGTTCGCGCGGCGGGCAGCGACAACGATGTTCGCCCCGGCCTGCGCCAGGGCAAGGCACATCGCCTTGCCCAACCCCGTGCCCCCCCCTGTCACGACAACCGTCTTACCTTCCATGCTCAACGTCTGCAGCATCGCCTTCTCCTAGCTTTGCAGTGTTACCTCGCCTGCTGTCAACGTCGCCATGCTGCCGTCAGCCCTACGCAGCAGCAAATTGCCGTCGCCGTCTACGCCCACGGCGACGCCCTCGTCCACATGATCTCCCCACTGCACGCGGACGGCTTTCCCCAGGGTTTCCAGGGACCCTTGCCATTGCTCCCACGCGGCGCCCCACTCCTTTGCGGCCGTGTACGCCATGCCCAGCTCCGCAAGCACGGCGCCCAGCAACTCCTCCCTCGACACCGGGCGGCCCAGCTCCTTCGCCAGGCATGTCGCCTGGTACCCGCCTGTAAGCTGGTCCGAGGGGTCGGCGTTCACGTTGATGCCGATCCCCACGATTGCGTAACGCACGCGCCCTTCCTCCAGCGCCCCCTCCACAAGAATGCCGCTGACCTTCTTCCCACCCCGGCGGATGTCGTTGGGCCATTTCAACGTCGCGTCCAGGCCCGTTGTCCGCCGTATCGCCCTGGATACGGCCACCGCAGCCGCCACGCTCAGCCGGCTGAAGGCCCACCGGTTGGGGTACAGGAGCACCGAGAAAGCCAGGTTCTGCCCCGCCAGGGATACCCATGCCCGCCCAAAACGCCCGCGCCCGGCTGTCTGCTCTTCCGCAACCACCACCAGTCCCTCACCTGCGCCGGAGTCCGCCTGCTGGCGCGCAACGTCCATTGTGGAGGTCACCTCAGGCAAGTACAGGATATGGTGACCCACCGGCATCTCCGCCAGGTAGGACTGCACTCCTTCACTGTCCAGGGGCGCGTACCCCGCCATCTTCTCCGTCCTCTCCTTCACAATGCCTCAAGCCTTCCCACTTGTACTGTGCCCGTATGCCCGTCTGTCCGCATGTCCGTCCTGTTTGCCCGCATGTCCGTTCTCCCCGCTTGCCCGCCGATGATACCACAGGCCCCCTTTGTGTCAAGAAAACGCTTCCCCACCTAGCACCCGCCAACGTATAATGTCCGCATTCTTGCATATTTACGACGCGGAGGTTTCTCAATGCAACGCTTCCTGGTGCCCCTTGACGGCTCCCACCTTGCAGAACAGGCCCTGCCTTATGCGAAGGAGTTCGTTTCCAAGATGGCCGGAACGCTTTACCTTGTTCGAGTGGTCACCATCTCCCGGCAGCTTGCTGCGGCCAGCATGGTGGGGCCAGGGGGCATGGAGAGCATGGCAACCGTGGACGTTGGGGCCATAGATAAGGCCATAGAACTGGAGACCCAGGAAGCCAGGACCTACCTGTCGCAGCAAAGCGAGCGCCTCCAGCGGGAGGGCCTCAGAGTAGAGTGGGAAGTCCGCCAGGGTATCCCTGCAGACGAAATCCGTGAGGCCGTTAAGGCGCATAACATTGACGCCGTTATCATCACCACGCATGGCCGCTCCGGCCTGGGCCGAGTGGTCTTCGGCAGCGTCTCCGACCGCATCATACGGGATACTCACGTACCCGTCATCGTCATCAAGCCGAAGTAGGACACACGAGTGTGGCCAGCGCAACGATGGCCGGTATGAACGAACGAAGGGGCGTCCCGATGCATGGGGACGCCCCTTCGTCTGAGCGCGTTGCGAGATGCGTTACCAGCGGGTGCGTTGGTAAGCGGACTCGTCGGGTGGTGAACGTCCTCTCCTTGGCGGGCCTTGCCAGATGATTGCCTTCATGCCAAGGAGGATGCGAGGGAACCGCGCTGCCTGCCGGGGCGGGTGGGTGGGAACAGAAGCGTCTGCCACAAGATTCTGAGGCAGGCCCACGAGGGAGGACACTGAGGGACAAGTAGGATGGGAAAGGCTAAGGAGGCCTATAAGCCGAGTCTTGTATCCCGATCGCTCGGGACGGCGGCCATCTCTCTACGCGCCGTGTTGCCACGGCGCTCTAGCAGCCAACCCGGGGACTGGCCGGGCGCCTGCGTCCCCCTATTTGGCCTTGCTCCAGGTGAGGTTTACCCGCCCCGGACGTCGCCGCCGGGGCCGTGGGCTCTTACCCCACGATTTCACCCTTGTCCCGACCTAGGCCAGGACGGTATGTTTCTGTGGCACTCTCTTGCGGGTCGCCCCGTCTGGGTGTTACCCAGCACCTTGCCCGGTGGAGCTCGGACTTTCCTCTCTCCCGGCAAGCCGGGACAGCGGCCGCCCGGCCTCCTTAGCCCACCTTCAGTGTAGCATGCCTATCCATATGGCGCTTGCCCTTCCCTCCACTACACCCGCAACCGCACGGTGACCTCTTTTTCGCCGACCTCGATTCGCGCTACCCATCGCTCCAGCGCCTGGCGTCGTAGACTATCGTCCATACTTTGCCAGCGGGCCTCGTCCAAGATGGCCGCGCCGCTGAACGGCTCGTCGCCCGTGGCCGTTGCAGGCGTCCCCATCGTGCCTGGCGGCGCTGCCGTCGTCATTCCGTCCAGAAGCTCCCGCAGCCGGGCCAGCGGGATGGCCCCCTCTGCTGCCTGCTGCACGTAGGACAGGTAGCGCCGGCGGGAATCGTCCCCCGGGGGCGCGGCAGCGGCCCGCACGGCCTGCGGCGTTGCGCCAAGCAGCTCCGGCCGCTCTTGGATATGGCGCCGGACACCTGCAATTGCCGCCTCCTCCAACGCCGGCGCCCGCCAGGTATGGTACCGGCACACGCTCTGGTTAGTGCGAGATTGGCACTGGTAGTAGCGGTAGACGCCCTGCATGCGACTGCCGTCCTTGTTGCGCCACGCCTGCCGCCGCGTGACGCCGATCATGCTGTTGCCGCACTGGCCGCACACCGCCAGGCCGGAAAGGAGGAACGGCTGCGGGCTGGCTTTGCGCCGGTGGGGAGCGCGGGAGTCCATCAGGTCCTGGGCCTTGCGGAAGATCCCCCGGTCAACCAGCGCCGCGTGGCTGCGGGGGATGCGCATGCCGAAACGCCGGTACGTCCCCACGTATGCAGGGTTCCGGAGGATGTCCCGGATGGTCACCATGCTCCAGTTGGCGTTCCGCCGCGTCCGCCGCCCGCCGTTGTTCAGCTCCCGCACGATGTTCCGGATGCCCAGGCCCTGCTCCACGTAAAGCTGAAAGATCAGGCGCACCACCTTGGATTCTTCCGGCGCTTCCTCCAGCTTCCCGGTCTTGCCGACGCAAAAGCCGTAGGGTGGCTTCCCCAGCCCTTCCCCACGCACCGCCTTCCGGTACATTGCCTCCCGGATGTTCTTGGCCCGCTCCGTAGGCGCGGAGCTTTCCTGAGGCTCTTTGGCCATTGCCCCAAACAGCTCTCCGATGAGGGAAGGGCCGCCCTCCTGGATGCTCACGACGCGAGCGCCCAGGCTGTCCAGCTTCAGCAGCGCCTCAACCCCCTCTTCGGGCGTAGCGCCCAGGTGGAGAGGGGATGCCAGGGCGACCAGATAGGGCGCGCGCGCGCCCTCCAGGAACGCGGCCATCCGGCCTAGGGCCTGCGCAGGCGGGGTCTCTCTCTTGGGAAACGCGAAGGTCTGCTCCAGGGTGTGGCGGTTGGCATCGCAGTAGCGGCGCATCGCGCCGTCCATGCGAGCGCGAGTGGCGGGGTCTCCCCTTGGGGCTAGAGGGTCGTAGAGGAAATAAGCGATGGCGCGCACGGCTACCCTACAAAGAGCATGCGGCCGCAGCTAGGGCACAAGGCAGGCTGGTCTTTGGCCATCCTGGCCCGCTGGATGTCGCGCGCCGGCAATGTGATACGGCAGCCGTTACACATCTCCCGCTCCACTTTGGCCATCGCCCGCCCCTGCTTTGCGCTCCGCAGCCGCTCGTACTGGGCAAGGATGCCGGGCGCGAAGGCGTTCGCTATCTCCAGCCTGCGCGCCTTCAGGCCGGGGAACGCAGCCTCCAGCTTGCTCCGTTCCGCCGTGAGCTGCTCTACTAGGGCCAAGCGCTCACGCTCCATCTTCGCCAGCTCCTCCGAGGCCCTCTCCACCCACGCCTCTTCCTCCTCCAGCTTCACCATCAGGGCCAGGAGCTCGTCATCTTCAATACGGCGCGCCTGTTCCTGCTGGCCCTTCACCTCGGCCTGCAACGCCTCCATCTCCTTGATGGTGCGTATCCCGCCGCCGTACAACCTGGTCTCCAGATCCTTCGCCTTGGCTTGAAGGTCACCCACGTCCTGAGTGCGGCGTGCCTGCAGCCGGCGCATCTGCTGGAGCGCCTCCCGCCGCTGCGCCAGCGTCTGCCGCGTGGAGACGACCGCGCTATCGTCCTGGAGGCGCTTGTTCAGCGACACCAGCAGGGCGTTGAGGCGGTCTATCTCCAGGTCGGCCTCTTGCAGGTCGTAGAGCTGGCGCAGTGTGGTCAATACACGAGCCTTTCCGTTTCAATCCTCACCCCGCGCTCAGGCGGGGTGCAACAGGCTCCATCCTATGGGCATGGCGAAGGGGTGTCAAGGAAAACCCCTCCCACTTGTCCCTGGGTTTCATCACCCTCATAATGCTGACGTGTCTTTCTGCTGCCACCCAAAGGAGACCCCATGTCCAAGGAACAGGTGACCTCCCTCCTGGAAGCCATGCTCCTCTTGGAGCGTGAGACCACTAGAGCAGTAGGCGACGTCCATGACCCCCTTCTGGACACGCGCCTGGCCGATGGCCGGAGCGTGCGCCAGGCCATCCACGAGTTGGCCGCCCACTACCGGGAGCACATCGAGCAGCTCCTCTGGACCAAGTGGGGCCAGGCCATCCCCCGCAGCGAAACAAAGCGCATCCTGGCCGAGCTCCAAGCCGCGCGCGCCCAGTTCGGAGCGTACTTCTCCGACCTCCAGGACGGCCAGCTCGACGCGAAAAGCGCATCCGCCAACGGCGCATCCCCCAGGGACACGGCCCTGCACGTCCTGGAAGACGACAACAAGACCCTGGACATGATCGTCAAGGCCCTTCACGGAAAAGCCGGGTAGGAGGCAGCTATGGATACGGAAGTCAGAAAGCTCATTGCGAAAGTTGAAGCCCAGCGGCGCGAGGCCATGGACCTGCTCCTGAGCCTCACCGATGAGCAGCTTGCCCTGCCCTACACCAACGCCCCCCAGGGCGAGGAAGGGCCGTTCACCATCCGCCGCGTGCTGCACCGTATCGAGACCCACCACCGCGACCACATCCAGCACCTGCTGAAGGTGCGCCGCAACATCGGCAAGCCCGTGGACGAGACCACCCGCGCCCTGATCGAGATGCAGGCCGCCCGCGCTGAGATGATCGCCTCCCTCATCGGCCTCTCCGACGACGACCTGCGGATTGACGTCTCGGAAGGCAACGCCCTGGGCAACCTGCAGCCGCGCGCGGGCCAGGAGCCGGAGTACACCATCAAGCGCATCGTGGAGCACGTGGTGGATATGGAGGAGATGCGCCTGGGCCACATCCGCCAGGCTCTGGAAGGCGGCGCAAGGTAAGAAGCAAAGGCCACGGCGAGCCTTTCGTGGTGGGCCTGTCGAACCACGAGCGTGCGGGATGGAGATGTCAGGAGTCAGAGGGCGCTTTCCACCTTGAGGGGAACGTGGGCCGCCATCAGGTCAAAGTGGCGGTCGCGGTGGAGCAGGGTTGCGTTTTCATCAATGGCAACGGCGGCAATGAGCAAGTCAGGGATGGGAAGCGTCAGCCCGAGTCTTGCCAATTGAGAGCCAAGCCGAGCCGCACTGGTCCACGTCTCGTCTGCCACAACCAAGTAACGGAGACCTTCAAGAACGTCATCAAACTGTTCCCATTCCTGTTGAGTCCGAGAGCCTCTCAACAGTTCCAGTCTTACCGGGCCTGTAGTTGCGGCCTGATCGGCAAGGACGAGTTGCCTTACCCGTTGACCCAAAGGGGCGTTGCTTCGCCTGGTGGACAGCACTTCAATCCAAACTGATGTATCAATGAGGACAGTGTTGTTACTCTTTCCATTCATCCCTTCGCATCCTCTCCAACTCTTCCGGCGTTAGACTGATCTCCATATTGCCTATGGCCTGCAGCAACCGCTCACGCTTCCCTTTACGAACGGCTTCTTTCAGCGCAGTCTCTATCGTCTCGCGTATGCCCTGAGTTCCCAACTCTTTCTTGGCCTCTTCCAGGAGCTTCTCGTCAATCACCACCGTGCGTCTCATGTCTCACCCCTTGCATGGTTCTGCCTACTACAAACCGTTACTCGTTCCATTCATCTTCCCGCATCTTCTCCAGTTCCTCAGCGGTTAGACTGATCATTTTCTTGCCAATGGAGCGCCGCACCTCATCCAGCCGCCGCCGCCGAATGGCTTCCCTCATGGCAGTCTCAATCGTCTCCCTGATCCCCTTGGTGCCAAACTCCTCCTTGGCTTCCTCCAGGAGATCGTCGTCAATCACTACCGTGCGCCGCATGTTGCACCTCCGATGACTTGTCTGAGTAGCAAGTCGCTATTCGTGCCAATCATCCTCACGCATCCTCTCCAACTCTTCCGGCGTTAGACTGATCTCGAAGGTCCCGAGCGAACGCCGCAACTCATCCAGCTTTCGGTAACGAATGACTTCCCTCATGGCAGTCTCAATCGTCTCCTTGGCCCCCTTGGTGCCAAACTTCTTTCTGGCTTCCTCCAGGAGCTTGTCGTCAATCACGACTGTGCGCCTCATACGGACCTCCTCGCTATGCATTAGCGATGCGCATTCATCATACAGCATTCGACACGGATTCGGATGCTACTCACGCTACGCCCTCCCTATGATCTCCCTGGCCCTTCGTGGAAAATTCGTCGTAATCCCGTCAACCCCCAGGGCAGCCAGCGCCCGGATGTCCTCAGGCGTATCCGCCACCCACGGAGCAACCAGCAACCCGGCGGCGTGGGCGTCGCGTATCGCCTCCGACCGCATGTCGTACAGCCACGGGTGCAGCACCGTTGCGCCCGCAGCCTTTGCCAGCGCCACGTGGTCAACCACGTCTCCCCGGTAGCACACGCCCGTTAGCAATCCAGGTTCCCGCGTCTTGAAACGCTGCATGGCCACGTGGTCAAAGGAGAACACCTCGTGCTCCAGCATTGCCCGCGCCCGCTCCAGCACGCCCGTCACCGACGCCTCGATTCCCCTATACCGGTGCGGCACGTTCTTCACCTCAATGGCCAGCGGGACCTTCCCCTTCGCCCACGCCACCACCTCCTCCAGCGTCGGGACCTTCTGCCCCGCGAACTGCCGCCCGGACCACGACCCGGCATCCATCCCCTTCAGCTCCGCCAGCGTCCTCTGCCGCACCAGCCCCTTCCCATTGGTGGTGCGCTCCAGCGTGTCATCGTGGATGACCACAGGATAGCCGTCTGCAGTCATGTGCACGTCCATCTCAATCACGTCCGCCCCCTGCTCCAGCGCCAGCTCAAAGGCCGCCATCGTGTTCTCCGGCGCCTCGCCCGATGCCCCACGGTGCGCGATCACCAGAGGCCGCCGGTGGTCCAGCAAGTCGGTGATAGCCAAGGCAGTCCCCCCATACGTTCAACCGTTCAACTGGGGCGATTATACCCCTCCCAGGAGGTCGCCAGGAGAGGAGAGGCGTCCGTGGGGGCGAGGTCCGACTGCCATCTCTCCCTTCTCCCTTGCCCACTGCCCGCCCGACAACGTATTATCCTTCTTGCTCTTGCCGGCTCCGGCAGTCCTTACGAGAATCGGATTGCTTGCCATTCCCCTACACTTCATGGAAAAAGGAAACCCCCATGGAACGCTACATCCAGGCCAACCTCCAGCACTGGAACGAAGTCACCCCTATCCACGTCCGCTCCCGCTACTATGACGTGGATGGCTTCAAGGCGGGCCGCCATTCCCTTCAGCCCATCGAGCGGGTAGAGCTGGGCAACGTCACAGGCAAGAGCCTCCTCCACCTCCAGTGCCACTTCGGCCTGGACACCCTCTCCTGGGCCCGCCTGGGCGCAAGGGCTACCGGCGTGGACTTCTCCGGCGCCGCCATCACCCAGGCCCAGACCCTCAGCTACGAAACTGGCGTACCCGCTGCCTTCATCTGCTCCAACCTCTACGACCTCCCCAAAGTCCTGGACGCCCAGTTCGATGTCGTCTTCACCTCTTACGGCGTCCTTTCCTGGCTCCCCGACATCCGCCGCTGGGCCGAGATCGTCGCGCGGTATGTGAAGCCGGGCGGCCTCTTCTATATCGTCGAAATCCATCCCGTCTCCCAGATTTTTGATGACGACGCGCTCTCAGGCCCTCCTGCTGTCAAGTGGCCCTATTTCTACTCGCCTGACCCGGAGGAATGGCAGCCTATCGGCTCCTACGCCGATAGGACCGCCAAGGTGAGCAATCCCACCTACAACTGGCGGCACAGCCTCAGCGACATCGTCAACGCCGTCGCCAATGCAGGCCTCCGGTTGGAGTTCCTGCACGAGTTCCCCTATACCGTCTACCAGCAGTTCCCCTTCATGGAGCAAGGCTCCGACGGCTTCTGGCGGCTGAAGGGCTACGAGAACTCCATCCCACTCCTATTCTCCATCAAGGCCACGAAGGTGTAGGAATGGCGCCAGCCGCCTCCAGCGATGCGCCCACACCCCGCAGGAAGCGCCCTCGCCAGGCAGAGGCCACCCTCTCGTTTGACCAGGTGATGGCGCGTCTCCACGCCCTGGCCAATCCCGCCAACGTGGAGGGCATGGCCCGCTTCGGCATCAGCAGCAAGGACACGCTGGGCATCTCTGTGAACACGCTGCGAGAGCTGGCAAAGGAGATAGGGAAAGACCATGCCCTCGCCCTGCAACTGTGGGACTCCGGCATCCACGAGGCCCGCATCCTTGCCACCATCATTGACGACCCCCGCCAGGTCACTGAGGCGCAGATGGAGCAATGGGCTTCCCAGTTTGACTCCTGGGACATCTGCGACGGCGCATGTTACGGGTTGTTTGACAAGACGCCCTATGCCTGGAAGAAGGCCAAGGAGTGGAGCGCCCGGCGCGAGGAGTTTGTGCGGCGCGGCGGGTTCGCGCTGATGGCCAGCCTGGCCGTCCACAACAAGAAAGCGCCTGACCAGCAGTTCCTGGACTTGCTGCCCCTGATACAGCAGGCTGCCGGCGACAACCGCAACTACGTCCGCAAAGCCGTCAACTGGGCCCTACGGCAGATTGGCAAGCGCAACGCCACCCTCAACGCAGAGGCTATCGCCACTGCCCGCCATCTGCAGGGCATGGACTCCAGGGCGGCCCGCTGGATCGCCGCAGACGCACTCCGCGAACTTACCAGCCCCAAAGTCCAGCAACGGCTAGCGGGCGCGATGTAGGGGCGAGGTCTCCTCGCCCGTCTCCAGGTGTCACCCGCCACGTGCGGTCTCTGTGGGAACGTCGAAAGATCCTAGGCTAAGGCAGATGGCTCAACCCGCGCCATCTCCAACCCCAGCGCCTCGCCCAGCCGTTTTGCCGCAACCTCCGCCACTCTGTCCACTGGCGGCGCGCTTCCCAGCAGGCGCTCCATTGAGGTCACACCCTTGTCGGGAATGCCGCACGGAACGATGTGCTCAAACCAGCGCAGATCCGTGCTCACGTTCAGCGCAAACCCGTGAGTCGTCACGCCCCGGCTGATGCGCACGCCTATTGCAGCGATCTTCTCTTCTCCTACCCATACGCCTGTCAGGCCGTCCTTTGTGCCGGCCGCAAGCGTGAAATCCTCCAGCGCCCCAACAAGCGCCCTCTCCAGCGCCCGCACATACTTCAGCGGCCCTCCCAGGTCCCGGATGTTTAGGATGGGGTATCCCACAAGCTGGCCGGGGCCATGAAAGGTGATCTCCCCGCCCCTATCTACCTCTACCACGCCCGCGCCCAGCGCTTCCAGCGCGTCCCTGGACACCAGAAAGTCCTCCGCTTTGGCGCGCCGCCCATACGTATAGACCGGCGGATGCTCCAGCAAGAGAAGCGTAGCGCCCTTCGTCCCATCCGCCACTTCCCTCGCGATTGCCCGCTGCAAATCCCACGCCTTTTGGTATACCATCGTGCCCAAGAAATACCAATGGCAAAGCGCCGGCGCTGCCTGAGCGGGTCTCAACGGTCCCATGCCGGGGGCCTCGCCTGCACCCAAGGCGTAAGAATGTCTTGGCGTCTTTGTAGTGACCTATGGTTCAAATGCACCATGCTCTAGAACCTAGATGTATATGCTGCCCAGTATTCCATCGTATAATAAGACCGTATGATGACACAAAGGTACGCCTTTAGGTAGCCCATGTCTTGGCAGTTGGTTCTTTCCACCATCGTGCTCATCGCATCGGCGACCCTTCTAGGAGTCGTTGGTGTTATCGCTTGGCGCTACCGGCCCGCGCCGGGCGCTCGCCTGACCGCCACCGTGATTTGGCTGGCCTGCGCTTGGTCCATTGCCTATGTCGCGGAGCTGATGAGCCCGGACCTGGCGTCAAAAATGCTGTTCGCCAAGCTCCAGTACCTGGCCATCGTGGCCCTGCCGGCGGCCTGGCTCGCCCTCGTCCTGGAATACACCGACCAAGACCGCTGGATGACCGCCGGGAGCGTGGCGATTGTCGCCGCGCTGCCGGCCGTCACGCTCATTCTGGTCTGGACTACCGAAATCCACGGGTTGATGTGGCAGACTTACATCCTTGACCGCTCCGGCCCCTTCCCTGCCCTGAGCGTGACCTACGGGCCCTGGTTCTGGGTGCATACTGCATTCTCCTACACCCTTATTGGACTCGGCATACTCGTGCTCGTAAGGGCCACGCGGAACACCACGCACCTCTCCCGTGCGCAGGTATCGGTGTTGCTCATCAGCATACTGACACCTGTGGCCGGCAACGTTATACATCTTGCACGGGTCGTTCCGGTGCCTAACCTAGACCTGACGACGTATGCCTTCCTCGTTTCGGGACTTGCCCTTCTGTGGGGCCTGCTGCGCAGCCAGTTCCTGGACCTGGTGCCGATAGCCAGAGATAGGGTTGTCAACAACATGACAGACGGGTTCTTGGTACTTAGTCCGAACAACAGGATTGTAGACATCAACACCGCCACCCTCAACCTCATCGGCAAGTCTGAAGCCGAAGTGATAGGGAAGCCTGTTCAGCAGGTCATCAACCTCCCCGTTTCGCCGGCCGGCGCCACTTTTCACGACGCCTCTGCCATTGGGGAGTTCATCGTCGGCACGGGCGACAACCAGTGTTCCTTCGAGACGAGGACGGCGCTTCTGCAAGACAAGAAAGGACGCCTGCGGGGGCAGGTGGTCCTTCTGACCGATGTCACCGACATGAAACGGGCCCAGCTTGCTTTGCAGGACACCATACAGAGAAAGGATATCGCCTATCAGCAGGCAATCATCTACTCCAACGAGCTGAACCAGGAAATCCGGGGACGGAAGAGCGCCGAGGAGGCCCTTCGGGCGCTGTCCCACAAGCTGGCAGAGCTCCAGGAGTCAGAGCGGCGGCACCTGGCCCGCGAGCTACACGATGAGATCGGCCAGGCGCTCACGGGCCTGCGCTTCGTAATCGAATCCAGCCGTGAAAGCCAGGCGCACAGCCCCAAGCTGGAAGAGGCTATGGAGATCATCAACAACCTCATCCAGCAGGTCCATGACCTATCCCTTGACCTGCGCCCCACGGTGCTGGACGACCTTGGCCTTCTGCCGGCCCTGTTCTGGTACATCGAGCGTTACTCGGCCCAGCGGGGCATCAGGGTCAACTTCACGCACCGGGGATTGGACCGGCGGTTCCCGTCAGATATTGAGACGGCGGTCTACCGAATCGTCCAGGAAGGGCTGACCAACGTCTCCAAGTATGCTAAGGTGGATACCGTGGACGTCAGTATCTGGACAACTGAGAGCCATCTTCAGGTCCAGATAGAGGACACTGGCGTTGGATTTGATGTCGCTCAGGCCCTCATGCCGCCCAACTCAAGCGGCTTGGTGGGGATGAAAGAGAGGGTGTCACTCCTGGGCGGCTCATTTGCCATCGACTCTGCTCGAGGGGAGGGGACGCGTTTAACGGCGGAGATACCACTACACCAAGTAGTAAGCGAGCAAAGGACATGACTGTAACAACGAAGCGAGCACCGGAAATGACCATATCCATCGTGGTAGCCGACGATCACTCAATCGTGCGGCACGGCCTGAGGACGCTGCTGGAAGCGGAATCAGACTTTAAAGTGGTGGGCGAAGCTGCCAACGGAAGCGAGGCCATCCGGCTGGTTGAAGAGCTTTCTCCCGATGTCCTGATCCTTGACATGGTGATGCCAGGAATCGGGGGCCTGGAGGTCATCGAACGCCTCAAAGCCTCTTCTCCAAATACCAAGGTCGTGGTCCTCTCCATGCACCGCAACGAGGCCTACGTTCAAGCCTCCCTGCGGAACGGCGCCTCGGCATACGTCCTCAAAGGGTCACCCTCTTCTGAGCTTATGGAAGGCATCCACGCAGCGGTAGATGGCAAGATTTTCCTGAGCCGCCCCCTTTCCGAGCGCGCCATTGAAGCCTACGCCCAGCGCCTCAACCCACAGGAGGTGGACTCCTTTGACACCCTCACCTCCCGCGAGCGGGAGATCCTCAAGATGACGGTGGAAGGCTTCAAGACCCAGGAGATCGCGGTCAAGCTGGCCATAAGCCCCCGCACCGTGGAGACCCATCGGACCAACTTGATGAACAAGCTGGACATCCATTCCCAGCTTGAGCTCCTGCGGTATGCCATCAAGCGTGGCCTGCTGCCCAGGGAGGAGTAAACCGGCAAGTTCCGTCGTCTCCCCAAGCATCTGTAGGGGCGGGTTTGAAACCCGCCCCTACAGATGCTTAGCGCCGCTTTCTTCACATTCCCGATGGTCTGCTGTCTCCTGACAGAAAGGCAGACACCTAGCTGCTAGTAGATGGGTGTCTCAGGCCCAACGGCCTCCAGACGCCGCTTGACACTGGCTAGAAACGCGCCTGCCTCTGCGCCGTCCATGATGCGATGGTCAAAGGTAAGGCACACGTTCATTATGGACCGCACGGCAATGGCGTCGCCGGCAACAACCACCGGGCGTTTGACGATGGCCTCCGTCGTGAGGATAGCCGCCTGAGGCGGGCTCACCAGCGGCTGGGAGACGATTGATCCCAGCGCGCCGGTGTTGTTGACGGTGAATGTCCCGCCCTGCACGTCGGCCAGCGTCAGCTTGCCGTCCCTGGCCCGCTGAGTGAGGTCACGGCATGCCTTGGCCAGGCCGGCGATGCTCAGCCGGTCTGCGTCGTGGACAACGGGCACCAGCAGGCCCTGGGGCGTCGCCACGGCGATGCCGATGTTCATGCGCTTCTTCAGGATGATCCTGTCGCCGCCCCAGACGGAGTTCAGTAACTGGTTCTCTTTAAGGCACTCCACCACCGCCTTGATGGCAAAGGGCAGGTAGGTCAGGTCTACTCCTTCGCGGCGCGCGAACTCCTGCTTCACAGCCTCCCGGCGCGCGACCATCGTAGTAACGTCCGCCTCGACGTAGCTCCACGCCTGCGGGATCTGTGTGGCGCTGCGCGCCATGTTTTCCGCGATGATGCGCCGCAAGGGCGTGAGAGGCAGGGCTTCTTCGTCCGCCCCTGGCGGAACAGGCGTCATCGGTGGAGCGGGCGGCGCAACGGGCGCGGCAGCGAGGACCGCAGGCGCGGCCTTTCGCGCCTCCACGTAGTGGAGCACGTCCTCCTTGGTGACACGGCCTTCCAGGCCCGTGCCCTTCACCTGCGCCAGGTCAACGTTGTGCTCTTCCACCAGCTTGCGCACCACCGGCGACAACCGTTGGCGCTCGGTTGCAACTGCCGGAGCGCCGCTGGGAGGAGGAGCGGCCGCAGCAGGAGCAGCCGGCAACTCTGCTGGTATGGCCGGCTCCTCGCCTGAACCGGTGGGGCCCACCGGGCGCACGTCTTTGAGCAGCACGCCTGTCCTGCCGATGCCCTGGGCGGCAGGCGCGGCGGCAGGGGCCGGCGGCATCGCCCCCTGGGCCGCGCTCCGCGAAGCGGCGGCCTCCTCCGTCTCCATATCGGCGATGGCCGCGCCCATAGGCACCGTCTCCCCCTCATTAGCGCGCAACGCCGTCAAACGGCCTGCGTACGGCGACGGCACCTCCATAGTGACCTTATCTGTCACTATCTCGACCAGAGGCTCGTATTTCTCCACACGGTCTCCTGGCTTCTTCAGCCATTTGCCGATGATCCCTTCTGTGACGGACTCCCCCACCTGTGGCAGTGCGACAACGACCCGAGGCATGCTGCACCCCCTGTAGCGAAATAGCAGGCTTGCGGCGTACCCCCATCATACGTGAGACCCACCCCTCTTCTCCACTCCTCACCAGACATTTTGGAGGGCGACTCCGTTTCTATTTGTGAGCAGCGCGCCGCAACACATACGAACTGTAAAGGAGACAACCAACATGAGGAAGCAATGGCTCTTCGTAGCGCTATTGATAGGGGTCTTGGCCGTCGCCATCACCGCAGGTACGGCGCTGGCCCAGAGCAATGAAGGGAGCGGGACATCGCCCATCAAGAGCTTTGCCGCAAGGATGGCGGAGAAGCTGGGGCTGCAGGAAGCGCAGGTCCAGGATGCCATGAAGCAGGCGGCAAAGGAGATGCACGACGAACGCCTCAAGGCAAGGCTCGACGCCGCAGTTGCCGCAGGCAAACTCACCCAGGAGGAAGCTGATGAAATCTACGCCTGGTTCCAGGCCCGTCCGGACGTGATCGGCCCTATGATGGGCAAAGCGTTTGGCCATTTCGGCGGCCACAACCACCGCCATGACCCAAGGCACGGCGGCTTGGGCATGGAGCACATGCCAGTCCCCGCGCCCGCGCCAACCACGCCAGAGGCTACCAGCGCAGCATAGCGAGCCAGGCTGGCACGAAGCCACAATGAACGAAGGGGCAGGGAGACCCTGCCCCTTCCCATTTCCCCTCGAATGGCATATGCAGCCTCCTTCTCAAGAAGGCCACTGCCAGGTCCCGTTCGTGGTGAGCTTGTGAGCAAATGGCCGCAATGCTGCCAGCGTGGGCCGGAGAGCCGTAGTGTCATTCTAGAGCGAGGTGGTCAAACGACAATCGCTCCAAATTG
>JACQUI010000149.1 GCA_016210395.1 Chloroflexota bacterium
ACAACAAAGAGAGACCAGTGGACGGTTGTCCAGCACCACGTGGAGGTCGCGCTCAGGGTAATGCCGAGTTGCGTGGATTCGAACCGCCTCCCCTTTTTTATCTTGCCCTCGATAGTTCGTCGGTGGCGCCCACTGATGCGCCGCTGAATGATGCGCCGCTGCTCCTCTGGTGGCAAGGTGGGCAGCGTCCGAAGGGGTGTGTGCCCCTATGATCCGTCCTTCTATTGGGTTTCAGAGTGCCAGCACCATCTCCTTGACTCTGGGGCCAAGGACAACATCCTGAGGACCTGGGTCACTTGGGAACGGGTCACGCCGAGCTGGCGTGATTGGCTCAGTAGGATAAGTTGGGCTTAACAAGTGCCGCCATTTTCAAACCGGCCCGGTAGCGCCGAACTCGATGGCATACCGGGGTGTGAATACGATGTTCGTGACCCTGATGCTCTCGATGCGGTCCACGCGGTAGGAGCGCACCTCCCTTATGTCTGCCTTGACAGCGTAGAGTTGACCGTGGGCTTGCTGCTCAGTAGCTCCGGCAACAGGCTCACCTCCGGTGCTCTTGCTCGAGCAGTGCGAGATACAAACGGTAGCGCCTGACCTTCCCTATGGGCCTTGGAGGCGGTGGCGCCACCATGCGTACAACGGGTCGCGTTCGCCTGGGGTGAACGTCGCGCCCGATTGCATGGCGAGCATGGCTGTCCGCAGTTCGTCGGGCGTGGGTGGCTCCAGCGAGTCGGCCCACTGCTTCAGCAACTCCAGGGTTGATACAAGGGGAACATCGGGAACACGTTCCCGGATAGCCCGACGTGCCTTGCGGTCATCGGTGGCGACGGCGGCTTCACGGTGCGCGGCCAAGGCCGCTGTTACCGCCTCGCCATCGTCCATGAAGGCGGCCAAGTCTACGAAGGTGGCCCGCTCCTCGACGGTCTCCAGGCGATAAACCGCGATAACGCCTTCCGCAACAAGGGGAGACAGGTCAACCGGCTGGCGGTCTTCCTGCGCAGGCTCCCGACCAGGCCCCCAAATGTACAACGCCTCTTCTTCTAGGACGTAGTCGGCAACGCCAACGCGTGAAGGCCAGGCGAGCACGATGTCTCGAATGCGCCCTGTCGCGTAGAGGTTGAGCAGCGGACCAGCATCCAGGAAAAGCAGCGGCGGTGGTTGGGGCATGGATGCTTTGGCCTACGCATCCTGCTTGCCAAGGGTGCTTGTAAGGTCGACGGTGAGCACACCTGGCTTGCCTTCACCCGACACGTGCGGATGCTGGGTGAGGCGCTGCACAAGGCGGCGCGTCTGAACACGGTCAAGCCGCAAGAGGCGGGCGAGTTCGCCTTCTGTAAGGTTGCCCTCTTGGAAGGCTCGCACAGCCAGGAACTGGTACTGTCGTGGAAGCAATTCGTCGTCTTGGCGACCCTGAGATGGGGCTGGTTGATTCGGTAGCTCACGAAAGCTGAGGCTTTGCTCTCGCATACGCTCCCACGTGTCCGACGGGAGAATGCGCAAGCTTTCCAGGCGCTGGAATATAGCTTCCACCGAGATGCGGTAGTGCTGCGCGAGCAGAGTAAGCTCGGTAGCAGTCATCTTTCTTCCTGCAAGGCGGGCATACTCGTTGAACCGGCGACGAAGACCAGCGTTAGGCATCAGGAAGGCCCGGGCAAAAGCGTCGGCAAATTGCTCAAAGGCAGGCACACGCTCGTAGCCGCCGAGAAGGGCTATCTCAGCCCGATAGCGGTTAGTGAGAAAATGGCCGTAGGCATGGGCCAGTGCCAGCCTGCGCTGCTCTTCGGGGTAGCTCGCGTTCGCAGCGATGCAGCCCCCACGCTCGTCAGAGTAGGCATACATCGCGGCAATGGTGGGCGGCAAGGCCAGGTAGAAGATGCGGAGACCGAGGTCGGCTTCTAGGAGGTCTCGCAGATTGAGAATGGGGCTGTCCCCCAAGGCCAGGCGGTTGCGCTCGGCAGAAGCGACGTCCTCGGCGGCATCTTCAGGGGGTATGCCCTGCATGGGATACTGCGGGAGAGAGACTCTGACCGGTTGCAAACCGTTCAGCTTTTCAAGGTAGAGGTAGTCTTCGCACAGCCTCTGGAAATCCTGGATCGCCTGGTCAATGACGGATCGGATGTCGGAAGAACCAACTCCTTCCGCGGCAGCGCGCAGTTGGGTGGCCAGGTCTGCCGAGGGCTCTCTGTCCGAAACGAAGTCCCCAACGGTCCGCCCGAAGAGCCTCGCCAGTTGAATCAGTTCTTCAGGCCGGACGCGCCGGTCACCTTTTTCCAAGGACGTAACGGTTGTGCGTGCAACGGACAGCGATTCGGCAACATCCTGCTGGGTGAGCCCGCGTGCCTTTCTCGCTTCCTGGAGCCGCCGTCCCAGGATTTTGAGGTCGAGCGTTTCAAGGATGCCCTGCTCCATAGATCTACCCTCTGCGAAAAGGGTAAGGCCGAAGGCTGACAATGTCAAGCACCACACTACAGCACACCTATAAGATGTCAGGATGCCCTGTGGCGACCATTCTTCCCCAGGAAGTTGCAGGCAGGCATGTGGGATTCCCTCCGTCGCGCAGCCGGGCGCTCGCTAGTCGATGCAGGTGGCGGGCGTCTGGCCCGACGCCCATGAGTACACGTCGCACAGGAACTGGTTGATGCCGCGTCCGGTCGTGGCGACGGCGACGGCGAAGGAGAAGAGCCGCCCGACCCAGTCCAGGGGGTTCAGGGCGTCGCGGATGGCCCGCAGCCAGCCCTTGATGTCCGAGAACAGCCCGCCCCCGGTGCCGTACTCCGGCACGATGAAGGTGAATCGCCATGTGAGGGACGGATCGGTCAGGTCCTCGGCGGTCACGTCGAGGGTGTACTCCTCGTCGGCCTTGACCGTGGGCGTGGACAGGTTGTTGGTGTAGCGGTAGACCCCATTGCCGCGCAGAGAGCCGGTGCCCAAATCCTGCGAGGCGACGTTCACGCCGTCGGACCGGCGGTAGAGGTTCAGGTAGACCTCGACCCTCGGCGAGAACTCCCAGTAGGCATTGAAGCCATTGGTGGTGCGGTCCACCTTCCAGTCGACCAGGTCGGGCGGCGGGACCGACTGCGCGAAGGCGGTGCAGAGATGGAAGGGTTGTGATCCCGTGTTGAAGAGCAGCAAAGCGGCGAGAGCGATGAGTGCAGCGAGCCGCAGGCGGGTTGTCCATGCAGTCGTCAAGTGGCACCTCCGATGCATGAGTTCATGCTTTGGGTGTGTGCCCTTTCATTCGGCGGCAAATAATGGCGCATATGGAGGGGCCGCGCGGGCCTCTCCTTACGGGACATTGGGGGGTGAGGGAGCCTCAGCCGAGAATGGAGGCGTGACAAAAGTGGACGGGGGCGAACGGGCTAATTCGACCTGAGAATTTGAACGAGGAAGTAAGCAGTTGACTGGACTCGGAGTTCTTAGCGTAGTGGACAGCGCCAAGTTCGCAATGTGACAGGCAGTGGTGGCATGACCGGACAGTCGCAAGGAGAAAACATGACAGGCCCGGAGGGCAGCGCAGACGCCGCCACGGGTGGAAAGCGAGCCTGCCGAGGAAACGAGTGACCAAGCCGCGCGCGCTGTCAGGCCGAATGCGACCAGTTGCACATGCACTTCACCCAGTTGGTCAGAGCCCACGGCATCGAGGGCACGGCGCAGGAGTTGGGTGTCAGCGGTCGGACGATCCGCCGCGCCAGGGACGCCGCGATGACGCCTGCAGTGGAGGGTGCCCTCGCGCGCCATATCGCCAGAACGCTGACGGTCCGAGAGGCACCCTGGCGGCAACCCTTCGGCACGCTGGACCAGCGGCTGGGCTTGCTGGAACAGGCGATGAAGGATATGCGCGAGCAAGTGGCCGCCCAGGAAGGGGCTCGTG
>JACQUI010000152.1 GCA_016210395.1 Chloroflexota bacterium
CCCCACACCAAGCCCCGCTAATCAATTACGGTTTTTACGAAGGAATCATCATTGTCCAAAACTAGAAGGTAGACGTTTTTCTTCTCGCCGTGAAATTGTAAGTCAATCCTCATGTCAATCCATAAGTTGACATGGCAGTCACCCTCAAGTATAGTCTTGAGCTTCCCTGCCCGTCAAGTTCGCTGTTTCTATAGGCACGTCAATCCCTGAGGTGACGTGCCTATGCGCTCAAAGCATACCCAATCGCGAAGTATGCGCCACGTCACGCTCTCAGGCGCTACGCCCGCGCCAGCTCCGCCACGGGCCTTCCCACCGCCGTAAAGGCGTCCCACCGCCGGCCCGCGTCTACCACAATTCGCTCCACGTCCTCTTCCAGCAGGAGCCGCCCTCGCACCATGTCTTCCGCCGCCTGCCGCACCTTTGTCAGGTAGTCCTCCTTGGAAGCATACCGCTCCTCCACCGATGGCCGGTGGTCGCCCCTGGCCTTCCGCTCCTCCGCGGTCCGGGCGAAGGGGACGACCGCTCCCTGTAGCGGCATAAAGTGACCTTCCCCTCCAATATCACGATGGCGCATGGTCCAACCCGTGTGCGTGCCCAGGGGAACGCGGATGTCCGGCAGGCGGATGCCCGCGATCTCGTTGCCGTCGGAGTCTACCGCCGACACAAGCACCACATACGGCTCCCCCTCTTCGGCGGGGTATCGGGGCACAGGGCGGCCCAGGTCCGGGCCAAAGTCCAGGCGGCGGCGAACAGGAAGCGCCTTGGGGAAACCAATGCCCGGAACGGAGCGGAAGAAATCGGCAAGCGACTCGCGCCGCACGGCGGTGCCATCGGCGATGCGTGGGACCAAGCTCTCCGGCGGCTCGATGCCCTGTCGCACCCAGCGGTCCAGGTTGTACAGCGCCGCGCGCTGCGCAGGCCGGTAGTCCAGCGTGTTGGAGAAGTGCTGCTGGCGCACGCCTTCCATCGGGACATCTGTCAGCGGCAGCGCGCCAGGCCCGTGCTTGGCGCCGGAGAGCGCATAGACGCGCACGTTCGGCGGCGGGGGCACGTCTTTCGTCCCCGCCGCGTCAATGTGCGTCAAGCTGGCGGCGCTCCACCAGTGCTCGACGCCCGAGTTGGTGGCGATGATCTTGGGGACTGCCCTCTTTGCCTCCAGACGGCGCAGCAGGCCGTCGGATTGCCCGGTCACCGGGTCTCTGGTCTCGGCGTAGGTCAGAGGGCCAATGTTGCCCACGTTGCGCAATGCGTTGCTGGAGGGCTGGCCGAAGCGGAAGTTGAACTCGCCCAGGCGGGAGCTCCCCACGTGGGGCATGGCCCCATCGAACACCAGCCGGCCGGCCTCGTCCAAGTTGAGGCCCAGGTAGAGAAACTCGCGCAGCGTGCGGCCCGTCTGCGACACGCCGTAGACGTAGGCACGGTCCGTCGTGCCCGCACAGGGGTTGCCCTGCGCCGCCGTGGCGTACCGGAAGAAGCCGGCGCAGTCGCGGATGGCCAGAAAGCCCAGGCCAATGATGGTTGCGCCAAGGGTCGTGTAGATGACCTCGTAGACCTTGCCTGCCTGGAACCCCGCCGGCAGGCACACGTGCGTCGCATCCGGGACGGGATGCCCGTTCACCCAGCGCGCGAAGAGCCATTGGTCTCGGGCAACAACCCTGGCGGGCCCGTCCGGCCACTCCCGCTCAATAAGCATCGCCGAAGGGTCCTTCAGGTCCGCCGCCGGGAGCGGCTTGTGCGCCCGGTCGGAGAGCAGCAGCTCGCGGGTGTCCTTGAGCACGTCGAACTGCTGGTAGGTCTGGCCGGTCAGCCGCTGCCCCGTCGCGTCCAGCGCCTCGGGAGCGTTCAGCCTGATGCCGCCGTCCGGCACGTCCGTCTGCCAGCCGCAGAAGACCAGCGTGTAGCCGTGCCGCATGAGGAAGCCGTTGCCCAGGTCGGGTTCTTGCGTGACGGCGACTTGTGGCGGGCTGTTGAACGTGAGCGCGGTCCGGTTGCCCCGGTTCACAATGTCCAGGAGCAGGCTGCCGCCGGTCCTGGCATTGATCGGCTTCAGAATCTGGATATCCGATGAAAAGTGCACCTTGCCATCGGGACCCAGCGGGGCCAGGTCCATATCCGCGATAAGGGCGCTATCGGGATGCTTTGGGTCAACGGCGTAGTGCAACACGCCGCGAATGAACTCGTACTGTCCCACGTTCCCAAAGGATGCGCCCTTGCCGGCGATGCCTCGGGACGTCATCTCGAACTGTGTAGCTGTCATGGTGTCTCCTTTCGTCGGGTGGAGCGCTCTCCCTGGTGAGCTCGAGGCAAAGGGCTGCAACCTCCGGCTGAACAGCAGCCCGCCAGAGGGTCTTTGGGATGCCTTTGTATAGCACTCGCCAGCGAAAGATGCAAGGGGCGGTTTGAAACCCGCCCTCGTCTGTCCGCACTGTGCGATGCACCGCTCATGCCATCTAGGGCCTGCGTCTATCGAAAGGAGTGTCCACGCGATGGACGCCCCAGATGCATCCGGTCGTCCCGGTTTACATCGGGATTTCCGCTCCGGGACAGCAAAGCGCGCCCTTACGTCATCAGAGACATCGCCAAACAACAGAAGAGGGCGGTGAATATTCACCGCCCTCTTTTTGGTTTCCTTTGCTGCGCTCTACTTCACCGAGATGATGATTGGCGACGATGCCGCTACACCGGAGATGCTCGTTACTTTCAGTGTGTACATCGTTGCAGTGAGAGTCAGGCCGGAGATGTCCGTCTGGACGCTTGTCTTGAATGCGCCTGTGGCGTTGGTCCTGCCGGGCTGACCGCTCAGGTACTCCATGGCGATGGAGATGCCATCTGGGCCGATGACCTCGGTCAGGAACGGCTCGTCGGCCGGGAAGCCCGTGCCAAAGATCGTAATCTTGGGCTGGCGGGCCCCTGGCTTAACCACGGCAGGTTGCTCTGCTGTGTCCTTGCCCGTGGGCACTGCAATGATATTGGCCGGCATAGTCGGCCCGGCAGGTCCGGGATCACCCTTAGGGCCAGTCGTGCCTGTGGCGCCGGTATCGCCCTTAGGGCCAGTCGCGCCTGTGGCACCGGTATCACCCTTAGGCCCAGTCGCGCCTGTGGCACCGGTATCACCCTTGGCGCCAGTGGCGCCGGCGGGGCCTTCAGGGCCGGTGCAGGCCGAGAGGACGAACAATGTGACGATTGCCAGGGCCAGCACTGCCCAGAGAGACTTTCTATTGAGACCGTTCATTCAGGTTGCCTCCAACTTTAGAACATCACGATTGGCGATGATTCCTAGCACTAACGATTTGGACTTCAGCCCGGTCCTACCGTATCTTCCTAGGGGGTAGGAGTGGGGGTTCGGGTTGGCGTGGGCGTTGGCGGCGGCGCGATGACCACAGCCGCAGCGCCCGTGACACCGGACAGAGTAGTTACCCTGAGCGTGTACTCGCCGGCCGCCAGCGTCAGGCCCGCAATATCCGTTCGGACGCTGGTCTTGAACGCTCCAGTAGAGTTGGTCTTGTCCGGCTGACCACTTAGGTACTCCATTGCGGCGGACGTGCCGTCCGCGCCGATGACCTCGATGATCATAGCCTCGTTCGGCGGGAAGCCTGTGCCCATGACGGTGACCAGCGGCTGGCGCGCGCCCGCGGTGACGACAACAGGCTGAGGGGAGGATGTCTTTCCCGTCGGCACCACGATGACCTTTGTGGGGAACGTCTCGCCGGCATTGCCGACGGGGCCCTTCCCGCCCGTGGGGCCTCGATCTCCCGTGGGGCCTTTCTGGCCGACGGGACCGACATCGCCGGTGGGGCCCTTGGCGCCCGCGCCACCGGTGTCTCCGGTGACGCCCTTCGTGCCTGTGGGGCCAGGGAGCCCTTCTGAGCCGCAGGCGGCGGATACCAATGCCACAATGACAAGCAAGATGAGAACGGTCCAAAGAGTCCTATTGCCTGGACGGAGCATTACTGCCTCCCGTTACGTAACAGTCACCATACAGAGAGGGCCTGACATGCGTGTCTGACCGCAGGCCAGCCCCCTTACTCAGTGGTATTTACGACCGCCTAATGATAGGCAGGCATATGGGTGATGTCAATACTCTGGGGGATTTGCTGAGTCGTGTTTTCTCCTGTGGTGGACGATTCCATGCTTCCGTCCCGCCGAGGAGCGACTGCAATGCTATAATTCGCAAAACGACGAGATTTTCGTTTCGTCAGCTTGGGGTCTTTTCCGCCAGGGTGCTCTCCCGTGAAAGCGGAGATGTGCTTCGAAGGAAAGGTTAAGTCAAAGGCGAGATATGGAGCAAGACGTTACGGAGATTGTTGTTCACCTGGTGTTGCAGCTTGCGGTGATGTTGGTGGCGGCAAAGCTTGGAGGCGAGCTCTGCATCCGCGTCTTCAAGGCGCCGCCCGTGCTGGGGGAGTTGGCGGCGGGGATCCTCATTGGCCCGTTCGCACTGGGGGCAGTAGAGCTGGGAAGCTTTGGAGCGCTGTTCCCCATGCCCCATGAGTTCGCGGAGACGGGGGCCGGCATACCCCTGTCCAACGAGCTGTATGCCATAGCGCAGGTGGCCTCTATTGTGCTGCTGTTCGCGGCGGGTCTGGAAACGGACCTGAAGCTCTTCCTGAAATACGCCGGTCCTGCCACACTGGTCGCGGTAGGAGGGGTGGTGTTCCCTTTCGCGTTCGGCGTGGGGGCGACGGTCCTGATGGGCTTTGCGGGCGGCTGGATGGACCCGGAGGCGCTGTTCATGGGGGCCATCATGACGGCGACGTCGGTGGGCATCACGGCGCGCGTCCTGAGCGACATTGGCCGGATGGACAGCCCGGAGGGCGTAACGGTGGTGGCCGCTGCTGTGGTGGACGATGTGCTGGGGATCATCGTGCTGTCGGTCGTTGTTGGGATTGCAGCGTCGGGAGGGGTGTCCGCCGGGAGTGTCGCGCTCATCGGCGGGAAGGCCGTGGGCTTCTGGATAGCATTCACGGGCCTGGGCATCCTCGTCTCCCGCCCGTTGTCGCGCCTGATGGGGACGTTTCGTGTGGCAGGCGCTGAGCTTGCGCTTGCCCTGGCCCTGGCGTTCCTGGGAGCGGTCCTTGCCGAAAGCTTCGGCCTGGCCATGATCATCGGGGCGTACTCGGCGGGCCTGGCGCTGTCCAACACGCGGCTGAAGCGGGAGCTGGAAGAGCCGATCATGGCCGTGTACCATGCCCTGGTGCCGGTGTTCTTTGTGGCTATGGGCATGCTGGTGAACGTCTCCACTATGGGCAGCGCGCTGGCCTTCGGCGCCGTCATCACGGCACTGGCCATTGTGGGCAAGGTGGCGGGGTGCGGACTGCCCGCGCTGGCCACGGGGTTCAACCTGCGCGGCGCCGCCCGGATAGGGATAGGGATGCTTCCGCGAGGAGAGGTGGCGCTCATCGTGGCGGGCATTGGCCTCACCAGGGGGGTCATCGAGCAGGACCTCTTTGGTGTTTCGATCCTGATGACTGTGGTGACAACGCTGATTGCGCCTGTTGTCCTCGTGCCCCTCTTCAGGGGCGACGGGTCCGGGCGCAGGCATGAGGGACGGGAGGCGGAGAGGGCGGCAGCGAAAGAGGGCGGCCAGGGGTAAGGGAGACGGGCAAACGAGCAAGCGGGCAAACGAGCAGGCAGGCGTGGAATTGGGGTGTGGGCCGGCGGCGGCAGGTGTGCTATATTTTATGCGTGCCCCTGTAGCTCAGAGGATAGAGCACCGGCCTCCGAAGCCGGGTGCGGCGGTTCGAGTCCGCCCAGGGGTACCATATCTGGTCTGTCTGCGAAGAGGCGGCGACGCCTTTGCGTCGCCGCCTCTCTTTTTGTGCGCCGCGTGACCATACCACTGCCCCATCCCTGAAGGGAAGGGGTATCGGGTGCGATGAGGCGCGAGACAGCGATGGTCCCTGGTGCGTTTGTCCCGAAGGAGAGATGAAGGCTCGGTATGCCTGGGCCGACCTCGTAGGGGCGCAAGGCCTTGCGCCCCTACACGTTGCCCGAAGGGGCCTATGCCGCAGGCAGCCAGCCGTTGGGGCGCGGGCCGAAGTCTATGGGCATGGGCAAGCCGGCCCGCACAGTGAGCACAGGCATAATGCCCTTCTGCCCCTTGAGCGTCGCGCCGTTGGAGTCGCTGAAGGCGAAATCACCGTCAACCAGCTTCAGAACGGAGATGTCGGCCTCGCGGCCCAGGGCCAGCGCCCCAAGGGAGGCCTCCATGCCGATGGCCTTTGCAGTGTTGATGGTAGTCATGCGCACTACGTCTTCCAGGCTGAAGCCCAGGGCTAGAAAGCGCGACATGACCTCGGTCAGGCTGCCCACCAGGGTGTGGCGACCGGGGATGGTGATGTCTGTGCTAATGCAATGGGGGCGGAAACCCTGGTCCAGGATGCGGCGCGCGGCGTCGAATGTGAAATTCATGCGGCCCGAGGCGGCATCCAGCGTGACGCCTGCGTCCAGCGCCTCACGCACCTCCGGGTAGACCCTGCCGTTGGAGTCCAGGAGGTTTGCGGTGTTGCCGGTAAAGAAGTGGGTGACGATGTCTCCGCGCTGCACCAGCCGGAGCATCTGGCGCGTCGTGTCTGCGGAGACCAAGGAGTCCGGGTCGCCGATGTGCACCATGAGACGCGTGCCGGTCTCCGTCGTGGCTTGTTTGGCCAGGTGGACAGCTTCGGCGCCCATGTCGCGGACGCCCGGCCCGACGAGGCGAATCTTGACGCCGAGGACGTTGCTCCTGTGGGCCTGGATGGCAGCGATGGTGGCCGGGACGTCTATGTCCTCGCGGGTGCGCAGCTCCGGCATGTGGGCCAGGCCGGTGCGGCCGATGTGCACCATTGCCAGGACGCGTGTCTTTGCTTGCGGGATCACGTAACGGGCCATGCCGCTGAAGGTGTGGGAGCCGCCGCTGCCTGCGTCCACCACAGTGCAGACGCCGCTGTAGACGCCGGCGATGTCCGGGTCCACGCCGTTCTGGGTGATGCCGGCGGCGACGTGGGTGTGCAGGTCTATGAGCCCGGGAGTGACGTAGCAGCCCCTGACGCTGATGACGCGGGCAGCTTCCGACGGGGCGATGTTGGAGGCGATGGCCTGGACCTTGCCGCCCCCGACGCCCACGTCAAGGGCTTGTTGCACGCCGCTTGCGGGGTCAAGGAGTGTTCCGCCTTTCAAGAGGAGGTCGTACATGCGCGCCTGCCTTTCCCTGGGATGTCTTCGAGGGAAGCTCTGCTTCAACTTCAGACTGCACGCCTCGTTCGTAGACCTGGATCTGCCACAGTCCTGACCTGGCTTGCTCTACGAGGCGGAGGCCCTGCGCCTGGATGGCCTGGACTATAGCACGATGGGGGTGAAGATAGAAGCGGTAGCGGCGGCGTATGAGAATGAAACCCAGGTTCAGGAACAGACGGCCTGTTCGCATGTACCAGGTGGGGCGCGGGAATGAGACGGCGTAGAGGCCTTTGGCCAACCGCCCGGACTTGGAGAGCAGCGCCGTCATGTCCGGGTAGCAACAGACGACGCGGTCGAGCACGACGATATCGGCTTCTGCGGGCGCAAAGGCAGGGTCAACGAAGTCGCCTACGTGGTACTGGACGCGGTCCTGGAAGCCGAGGCGCTGGGCCAGGTCTGTTGCCGCGGCGACATAGGCGGGGGAGGCGTCGTAGCCGGCGGCGGAGGTAGCCCCCGCCTTCAGCAGCTCCATGTGCAATGCCCCGACGCCGGGGCCGACCTCCAGGATGGCTGCGCCTTCCACGCCGCGCTGGGAGATCAGGCGGACCAGGGCGCTCGCGCGCCTGTCCAGCCCTTTCTTCAGGTAGTGCTGGAGGTCAGCCTCGGCGAAGCGCTTGCCGAAGACCTTGTCCAGGTCATTGACGGTGCAACAGTCCATGAGCTATCCCCGTGGGTCTTTCAAGCACAAGTCTGGCTAGCAACTCCCTGTCCGTTTGGATGGTACGGCTAGGACAGCTTTGACGTCAACAAAGGGGGCATGTAGGCTTATCTGTATCTTATTGAAAGCGTGGCGGAGGAAGAATGCTGAGACTGGCTTCTGGCAGTGTCTTTTGGTTGGCCCTGGCAATCCTTGCGGGCTGTTCGCAGCCCGCGCTTAGGCCTGCGCAGACACCGACGGCTGAGACACCGGAAGCGGCAATCGAAGCTCCGAAACCGCTGGATGAGGAGGGGGCCATCGCCAGGGCGATGGAGGTGTTACAGCAAGAGGAAGTACATTGGAGTGCAGTAGAAGACCCTCGAAACCCAGTGGCGTGGCTGATGACGTTGAGGGCATACGAGCAGTTTCTCGGGCGAATCGAGGTTGGAGAAGCGTCGGGCGCCGAAGAGGACAACAATAGGCGCGTTTGGGTTGTGCAGATGGAAGGGCAGTCCTTTGAATCCAGCGCACCGCCAGATGCTTCATTGGAAGGGTATCGCTACGGGGCAACCTCGTGCCTGCCGGCACGTACGCGGTGCAAGCTTTCTTCAACGCTTCGCTGACGCACGACGCCCCCCCTCGCACGGAAAACGTGCCGACTGAACGCAAGGAACTCGTTGTCCCACGCGAGTGATTTCCGAGAGTAACACAGGCAACAATGGGCCTCGCCGCGCGGCGAGGCCCATTGTTGCCGGATGCGGCGCGGATACTATGCGTCCGAGCGCCAGATGAGCTCTCCCTTGCCCCAGGTGTAGGAGGAGAAGGTCATGGGCAGGTCTTTGACGTAGCTGTAGGCGCCTCGCCTGGTCGTGTGCACGGGGTTGGGTGCAGAAGGCATGAAGTCCACGATGGTCTGCTCCATAGCCAGGGCCTTTTGCTTGCGCAGGGCAGGGTCGCTGGTGGCGGCCATGTCCAGGTAGGCTGCGTCCAGCCTGGGGTCGCTGTAGCCGATCCAGTTGCGGGAGCCGCCGGTGACGAAGTACCCGCCGAAGAGCTCCTCCGGCGTGTTGGTGGTCTGGCAGAAGTGGTAGCTCCACAGCGTGTAGTCCAGCTTGGCCGCCCGGTCAAAGATGACGGTAGCGTCAAGAAGCTGAATGGTCACGTTGATGCCCAACTGCGTTAAGTTGCCTGCCAGGAACTCACCCTGTCGCATGTAGTCGGAGGTGTTCCGCACCATCTGTGTGAGGGTGAGACCGTTGGGGTACAGCTCTTTGATGATCTTCCTGGCTTCTGCCAGGTCTGAGTCGTGGGGCTGGCGGTACCCCGGCAGCTTCATGATCTCCTCCGCAGAGCGGCCGATGCCGTTGGTCTCCAGGTAGAGATGGGGCACGGCGTTGCCTTCCCAAACGACTTCCGTGTACGCCTTGCGGTCAATGCCCATGTTGATGGCCTTGCGCAGCCGTATGTCGTCAAAGGGCGGCTTGGTGGAGTTCATGTTCAAGGCTTGCGGTCTACAACCGCTGTCACGGGGTGTCAGAAAGATCTGCCCTTCCTTGACGCGCTTGTCGAAGACGGACTCGTTGTCTGGAGAGGGGTTGCCGCCGAAGATATCCGTCTTGCCGGTAAGGAAGGCGGCCTGAATAATGGCCGCGCCGTCCATGATGATGAGCTGGTACTGGTCCAAATACGGCACTCCCGGCTTGAAGTAGTCAGGATTGCGTTCATATGTCCATCGAGCGCCCCTCTGGAACTCCTTCAGCCGGAAGGCGCCTGACCCGAAGGGCCGTTTCTGCATGTCTTTCTGCAGGACGCCGTCGGGCAAGAGGCCCGAGTAGCCAATGGAAAGGACGTTGGCGAAGCCTCCGAAAGGCTGCACCAGGTGGATTTTCAGCGTCAAGTCGTCCACGATCTCAACGCCGTTGTCCGGGCGGTCTATGTTCACGAACTCCTTCATCCAACCGGAACGGGGAGAGATGACATCACCCTTGAGACCCATGGTCTTCTCCAGGCTCCACTTGACATCCCTGGAGGTCATGAGTGTGCCGTCGCGAGGGTGGGCGGGCTGATAGCCGCCTTGGAACTTGATGTTGGGCCTGAGCTTGAATGTCCACACCTTGCCATCGGCGCTGATGGAGTATGATTCTGCTGCGTCCGGGGCGAGATCGTTCCCGTCCGGGTTCCAGATGAGGGAGCTGTACATCTTGGCGTTGTGTGTGTTGTCGGCGCCGCCAGTGGTGGTTGTTGGATCGTAGCTGATGGGGTCTGCGCTGTTGGTGTCCTTGACGATGCCGCCGCGCTTAGGTTGGACGGTACGAGATGGGACAGGCGTGGCAGTAGGCGTGGCGGTTGGAGCGGCCACCACAGTTGTGGCGGTTGCCGTAGTGCTGCCCGCAGTGGGGGTGGGGGTGGCGGCGGTGCTGGTGGGGGTGGAGGTGGCTGTAGGCGGCTGCGTCGGCGTCGCCTCCTGCGCGCCGCACGCGACCGCCATCAAAGAGCCAACGGCAACCACAATGCCAAGCGCCAGACCTGGGTGTCTCAAGATGCCGGTGAGCATTGGCGCCTCCTATCCCTTCCCTGAATTGCGCACTATTGCGGCTAACAGAAACCACGCCAAGACGACCCATCGCATATCATGGTAGCCCATACTTGTATTACATTCAGGTATGCTTGTCAACACAAGCCTACCCGTCGCAGGTAGGTGAAACAGTGAACGAATGCGGGCTATATGCACCCCTTCGTTCAATGTAGTTTCTGATTCGTTCTATCCATAACGAATCCGCGCATTTTCCATAGCATAATGCAGTTTTTGTAGAGGCATACCGTTTGCTAAGCCAGCGGGCCAGGGAAATTTCTCCTCAATCGTCGTGGACTGCCACGCGGACTCCATTGAGCGGGTGATGGACAAGGGCGAGGACATTGGACAGGCGAGGGGCAGGGAGGGAAGCCATTGTGCGAGCAAGTGATCAGCAAACGAAACGGGCCTCGCCGCGTGGCGAGGCCCGTTGTTGTCAGATGCGACGCGGATACTATGCGTCGGAACGCCAGATAAGCTCTCCTTTGCCCCAGGTGTAGGAGGAGAAGGTCATGGGCAGGTCTTTGACGTAGCTGTACGCGCCTCGAAGCTGTGTCTGGACAGGCAGCGGAGCGGACGGCATGAAGTCCAGGATGGTCTGCTCCATGGCCAGGGCCTTCTGCCTTCGCTGGGCAGGGTCACTGGTAGCGGCCATATCCAAGTAGGCGGCGTCCAGCTTGGGGTCGCTGTAGCCGATCCAGTTGCGGGAGCCGCCCGTGACGAAATAACTGCCGAAGAGCTCTTCCGGCGTGTTGGTGGTCTGGCAGAAGTAGTAGGTCCAGAGCGTGTAGTCCAGCTTGGCGGCCCGATCAAAGATGACGGTGGCGTCAAGGAGCTGGATACTGACGTCTATGCCCATCTGCCTGAAGTTGCCCGCCAGGTACTCGCCCTCACGCATGTAGTCGGAGGTGTTGCGCACCATCTGGGTGAGCTTGAGGCCCTCTGGGAAGATCTCCTTGATGATCTTCTTTGCTTCTGCCAGATCGGCGTCGTGCGGCTGGCGGTAGCCCGGCATCTTCATGATCTCTTCTTCGGTGTGGCCGAGGCCGTTGGTCTCCATATAGAGATGGGGGACGGCGTGTCCTTCCCAGACCACGTCGGCATAGCCCTTGCGGTCTATGCCAAGGTTGATGGCCTCTCTGAGCCGCTTGTCGTTAAACGGGGGCTTGGTGGAGTTCATATTCACGGTCTGAGGCCGGCAGCCGCTGTCCCTGTTTTCCATGTAGATCTGGCCGTCTTTGATGCGCCTGTCGAAAACAGGCCGGTTGTCCGGCGTGGGGTTGCCGCCGAAGATGTCCGTCTTGCCGGTAAGAAAAGCGGCCTGAATGATGGCCGAGCCGTCCATGAGTATGAGCTGGTACTGGTCCAGGTAAGGGAGGCCGGGCTTGAAGTAGTCAGGATTGCGCTCGTAGACCCAGCGCGCGCCGCGCTGGAAGTCCTTCAGGCGGAAGGCGCCCGACCCGTAGGGCCGCTTCTGCATGTCTTTCTGCAGCACGCCGTCAGGTATGAGGCCTGTGTAGCCGATGGAGAGGAGGTTGGCAAAACCGCCGAACGGCTGCACTAGGTGGACATTGAAGGTCAGGTCGTTCACGAGCTCGATGCCGTTGTCCGGACGGTCTATGTCCACGAACTCTTTCATCCAGCCTGAGCGTGGGGAGATGGCGTCGCCGTGCAGCCCCATGATTTTCTCAAGGGACCACTTGACGTCTTTGGATGTCATGGTGGTGCCATCACGCGGGTGGGCGGGAGAGTAGCCGGTCTGGAACTTGACGTTGGGACGCAGGTTGAAGGTCCAGACTTTGCCGTCGGCGCTGATGGAATACGATTCTGCGGCGTCGGGCGCGAGATTGTTGCCGTCTGAGTTCCAGATCAGCAGGCTGTACATCTTGGCGTTGTGGGTGTTGTCAGCGCCGCCGGTGGTGGTGGTGGGGTCGTAGCTGATGGGGTCTGCGCTGTTGGAGTCCTTGACCACGCCGCCTCGTTTGGGCTGGACGGTCCGGCTTGGGACAGGCGTGGCGGTAGCGGTGGCGGTTGGAGCGGCCACCACAGTGGCTGTCGCCGTAGTGCGGCCCGCCGTGGGGGTGGGAATAGCGGCGGGGCTGGTGGGTGTAGAGGTGGCTGCGGGTGGTTGAGTCGGCGTGGGTGCGGGCTCGCCGCCACCGCAGGCCACGGCCACCAAGGAACCGACCGCAATGACGAGACCGAGCAAAAGGACTGGGCGCCTCCAGACACGACTGAGCATTCATGACTCCTGCTGTGAACTAATAGCTGTCCGCTGTTGGTAGACGCTTCCCGTGGTGGAATGTCGCAACAGATAGTGGTGTATAGTTCTAATGCGTCCAGGAGGGTTTGTCAACACAAATGGGGCCGTCGCGTGTGGACGAAACAGTGAACGGAGTTGAACAGCGTGCACCACTTCGCTCATCTGAGTTTCTCAATAGTCCTCTCCTTGACGGATACCCTCTTCCTCTATAATGCGGGTCAGCTTTCATTGAGGTGCGCGTATGCTCAGCCAGCGGGCCAGGGACCTGCATTTCTCCTCGATTGTTGTGGACTGCCACGCGGACTCCATCGAGCGCGTTGTGGACAAGGGGGAGGACATCGGCCAAGCGACGGGCAAAGGCCACCTGGACCTGCCGCGCATGCGGGAGGGCAACCTGGTGGCGGAGTTCTTCGCATGCTTTGTGCATCCGGACTACATTCCGGAGCGGCGGTGCCTGCGCCGGGTGGTGGACATGGCCGACGCCGTCAAGCAGCTCTGCGCCCGCTATCCGCAGGAAATCGAGCCGGCGCGCACGGCAGCCGACGTGCGGCGCATCGCGGACGCGGGCAAGCGGGCTGCCATCCTGTGCATCGAGGGCGGGCACGCCATCGAGAACAGCCTGGCGGTGCTGCGGACATACCACGAGCTGGGCGTGCGGTATATGACGCTGACGTGGAACAACAACAACGATTGGGCCGACGGCTCTATGGACCCGCCGAGGCACCACGGCCTTTCGGAGTTCGGCAAGGCGGTGGTGCGGGAGATGAACCGCCTGGGGATGCTGGTGGATGTGTCGCACGTATCGGAGGAGACGTTCTGGGACGCAGTGAAGACCTCAACGAAGCCGGTGATCGCGTCGCACTCCTGCGCCTGGGAGTTGTGCCAGCACCCGCGCAACCTGAAGGACGAGCAGCTCAAGGCGGTGGCGGAGATGGGCGGCGTGGTGTGCGTCACCTTTGCGCCGGGGTTCGTCTCCCCGGTGTTCAACGAGGCGCGCGTTGAACTGGAGGAGCACTTCCGCTGGCAGCAGCAGTACCTGGAGGCGGACCTCATCGGCCAGCCGGAGAAGCTGGCGCTGGCCAAGAAGGAGCTTCAGGCCAGGCAAGAGGAGCAAATACACCGGGAGATGCCAGCCGTGGCGCTCACGGAGGTGGTTGACCACATCGCGCACGTGGCGCGGGTTGCGGGCGTTGACCACGTTGGTCTGGGGTCGGACTACGATGGGACGCTGGTGGTCCCTCAGGGGCTGGAGGACTGCTCCAAGCTGCCCGCCATCACGGAGGGGCTGCTGCGCCGTGGGTTCAGCGACGGCGACGTGCGCAAGGTGTTGGGCGAGAACGTCTTGCGGCTGATGGCGGAGGCTATTGGGCAATAGAGGAGGCCTTCTGCTTCACCAGCACGAGCGTGAGGATGCACAAGAGCTGGAGCGCCACGGAAAAGCCGATAAGCCCTGGGAGCCACAGGTCGTAGAGGATTCCCATGATGGCGCTTCCGATGAACCAGGCGACGCCGAACCCGGCGTTGAACACGCCGTAGGCAGATGCCCTTTTCTGACTGGGCACCATCTGCGCAACCGCTGCGCGCATGATGGACTCCTGTGCCCCCATGCCGATGCCCCACAGGACCGTTCCCAGGAGCGCCAGGCCAGGTCCGCCCCAGAAGACCAGGGGAGCGAAGAAGGCGGAGGCTGCCACCGCAAACATGAGCACTGGAAAGCCGCTGCGATCGAAGAGCCGTCCAAAGAGCAGGGCGGCCAGGGCGTCCACGCCCATGGCAACGGAGAAGAAGAGCGGGATCATGGAATCGGAGACGATGGCCTCTTTCTTGAAGTGGAAGGCGATGAGGGGGAAGTCGGCGTAGGCGGCTGCCACCAGGGCAATGGCGCCCAGGTACAGCCAGAACGCCCTGGGCAGCCCTTTGCCTTCCAGCGGCCTCGTTGCCGGATCAAAGTCGCTGGGGCGCGGGTAGATGAGCCGTGCCGCCGCCAGCGTTGCCAGCGCAAGGACCGCGGGAATAAGCAGGAACGCAAAGCCTGTGCGGTAGCCCTCCCCCAGGTACACGGCAGCCGCGACGATCAGCGGCCCTGTGACCGCGCCTATCTGGTCCAGCGCCTCATGCAAGCCAAAGCCCCAGCCGTGGCCGACCTGCCGCGTGGCGTAGGAGAGCATGGCGTCGCGGGCCGGCGTGCGCACCGCTTTGCCGATGCGCTCCGCCATCATGAGCGCAATGGCTATCTGCCAGTTCCCTGCCAGAGCAAGGAGCGGAACGGCCAGCAGGTTGATGCAATACCCGAGGATGGTAATGGCCCAATAGCGCCGCGTCTTATCAGCCAGGTATCCCGTAAAGAAGCGGAGGGCGTAGCCCAACAGCTCGCCAAGCCCGGCGGTGACGCCGACAACGGTTGCGCTGGCCCCCAGGATCGAGAGAAATGGCCCCGTAGCGCTCCTCGCTCCCTCATAGGTCATGTCGGCGAAGAGGCTGACGACGCCGACCAGGACAACGAATTTCATTGCGCTCCTGGCTGTGCTGTTGGCCTGGCGTGGGACGCGTGGTGTGCCTTGTGCCATTGGGGGGCCTCCTCTTCTAGGAGCGTTGTCAGCTCTGCAGGAACTCGCGGATGATGCGCACCGTGTCCTCCATGTTGTCGCGGTGGAGGCCGTGGCCCGCGCGCGGGACCTCGCGCATGGCGCCCCGGCCGCTGGGAATGGCAGCGGCCATCTCCTGCGCCTGCTTGCGGTCCAGCACGGTGCTGACCTCGCCGCGCAGCACCAGCGTCTTGCAGGGGATCCTGCGGACGCAGTCCCACAGGAAGGGGCCTTCCTTCAGGCCGGTGCGCCCGTTCAGCCAGGCGATCTCCGGGTCGGTCTTGGGGATCAGGATGCCGTCCCAGTTAGTACGGTAGGTGAGCTTCACCGTCTCCCAGATTTCAGCGTCCTTGGCGGCTTCGTTCTGCCCGCGATGCCAGTCGAAGGCTTGCCGGGGGGAGAAGAAGCCACGCGGCTGCTGGGCGCCGGCGTTTCCTGACAGGCGGCGCTGGGCGGTGTCGTGGCCCGCTGGGGAGGGATCGGGCAGGGGGCCGTAGTCGCCCAGCACCAGGTGGTCAACCAGATGGCCGTGGTACGCGCCCAGGGGCATACCCATGCGGGAACCCAGGGAGTGGCCGAAGTAGTCGAAGGGGTACGCGCCAACCGCGAGAGCGAAGGCGGCGATGTCGCCGGCCATGGACTGGGCGGCGTAGCCCTCTTTGCTCCAGTCGGAGTCGCCGTGGCCGCGCCCGTCCAGGGCCAGGATGTGGTGGGTCTCCAGGAAGTGGGGGGCGAAGGTATCGAAGGCGTGGGCGTTGCCGCCGATGCCGTGCATGAGGATGAAGGGCTTCTTCGTCTTGTCGCCGCCCCAGTCGAGGTAGTGGAGGCGGAGGCCGTTGGCGGTGACGAACTTGTCTTCAGGCAGGAAGGGGTTCATGGCGGCCTCCTGTGGCGGCGGTTGACGAGGCCATTATAGGGCCTGGGACCTGTGGCGGCGCTACATCGCGCCTGCCAGATTTCGGGACACTGTGTAGCCCAGCCAGACCGCGCCGAGGCCAAGGAGGACGTGCAGCGCCACGTTGCCCAGAGCGGCTGCCATTGCACCTGAACGGAGCATGGAAAGAGTCTCGAAGCCGAAGGACGAGAAGGTGGTGAAGCCGCCCAAGAAGCCCACGAGCAGCAGGGCGCGGGCCTCGGATGCCAGGAGGCCCCTGGCCTCGAAGAAGCCCGCCAGGCAGCCGATGGCCAAGCTGCCCGCCAGGTTGACGACAAGTGTACCGTTGGGCAGGTTGGGGTGGCCGAGGGCCGACTGCACCCACCCGCTCAGCAGGAAGCGCAGGACGGAGCCGATTGAGCCGCCGATGGCGACGTAGAGGATGGTGAGCATGCTGTGTTGGACGCGCGGCGCAGCGTTGTTGTGCGGGCGCGGCGGCCGGGCGCAATGGAGGATACGTTACGGGATAGGTGGCGTGGGTGTCAAACGGGCTGCGAGCCAACTGTCTGCCGCGCGGCGCGCCGGCGAGGGGATGGAGGGCTCCCGGAAAGCGGGCAGTCCTCGCCAACTGCCCGGTGGTGGCCAGGCTGCTGAGCCAAAGACAACCTTGAATACGAGCTGATGCCGCCCCGCTTGGGGCGGCATCAGCTTCGGACTACCGAACAGGACCAGCTACTCGTCCTGAACGAAGGCCCCCGAAAGGGTGACGCCTCCGCCGGTGACCGTCACGGGATCGCCGGCCTGGCACGTCGGCACAATATCGCCGAGCCGGGAGTCCAGGTTCAGGTCGCCCCCGATGATGCCGGGCAGCACTTCGACCAGTGTGATGGTGCTGATGCTTCCGCAGGCCGAAACGGTCATCTGATCGCCTGCGGCCAGGCCAGCTATCTGCAGGTCACTTACCTCCACCGACATTCGAGGGGTCCCGGTGTCCAGGAGACGCCAGGTTCCTTTGCCCTGCGCTCCACTGCCGGTGAGACCGGCTTCCATTCGGGTCACGTCCGCGGCTTGCACAGCCGCAACCATTGCCAGAGTCAAGGCCAACAACCCAAGAGTGATTGCCAAATACTTTTTCACGGTCCGCCTCCACAGCATCCACACGACTATACGTTCACGATGAGCAAGGGACAAAAGCTACCAAACTGCGAAATGGTCAGGAACGCATGCTTCACCACCCCCTCTCCGCCGCCATCCTGAATGTACGAAGGGTATCAGGCTTGCGAGGCGGCAGCTAGCTATAGGTGTCTAGAACAGCGCGGGGGTTGGGCGGGGGCGCAGCGATATCGCGTGGGTGCAGCAGGCAGCGCGCTGGAGCATGCGTTGGGTGGGAAGAAAGCGGTGGACATAAGGTGCGGCGACGTGCGCCGACGCGTTCACGGAGCCCACGCCGGGTCTTGCCCCACACTGGCAAACGACAACTGCCGTTCCTCTTCAAAACTGGGGGGAGCAAGCCGTTCTGGACTAAGATTGACCGTCCAATCCACCAACTCGCTGAATGCGGCGAATCTCACTATGATGCCAACGTCAAAGGCATTGGCCAGCTCCATGAGTGTGCTCAGCGTGTACCGGCCATAGTCAGGGTTTTCCCACTGGGAGATCGTCTCTTGCCTCTTGCCCGCGCGCCTGGCCAGCTCCTCCTGAGTCCAGCCACGTTTCTCGCGGAGCAATCTGATCTGGAAAGCCAGGCCGGTCCCGATGTCTGCCGCAAACGCCTTGCGGAACTCCGTGTCCTTGAGACTCTCGAGTAGTTGTTGGCGTGTATCAACTGTAGTCATGTTGCACCCTGTGTCCGATGGTGTTGGTTTCTACCCTGGCTTTCCGAGCGAGGGCCTCGTCACAGTCCTTGTCCGGCACCTTGTCCCCTCGCTTGATGAACCCATACAAGAGCGTTGGAGTCCTTGTGCCTGGGCCGTGGCATCCGAGGATACGGTATTGAATCCTGGCCTTCGCCGTCCTGATCTCGAATAGCCCCTGACAGTGACCGGTGAGCGTGTCGACGAGAGGGCGCTTCCAGTCTCCCAGTCTTGTCGCCTCCAGATGAAGGAGACGGTTGGCCAGTTTCGCCTTGACGTCCTTCGGGACTTCCCTACCGTTCAGCCAAGCATGATTCCTTCGTAAAAACCCCTTCGGGGCCAGTCGGAGCGTTTTGGCTCTTCCAAATGACGCCATATGTTGCGAGACGCGTAGCATTGGATAGTACATCTTGTAC
>JACQUI010000144.1 GCA_016210395.1 Chloroflexota bacterium
CCTCGATACTATTTAGTGTCTGGTTGTGCAAATCAGCGTTAGGATAGGCGACGGCGTTCGTATCCGTTCGCCCTGAGCTTGTCGAAGGGCGGCTTTCGTGGTTCGACAGGCTCACCACGAAAGGGAAAAGGTGACAGTCATGAAAAGGTGACAGTCCTGAAAAGCTTACAGTACTTATAGCAAGTATTAGCAGCCTGCTAGGGGCACCGACTGGGTTAGTGCGGCCGAGGGCATAGGGCGTGGCGGACGACGCCACTAAGAAAGGGGAGGCCAATGGGGAAGCTAGACGGCAAGGTGGCTATTGTCACGGGCGCCAGTCGCGGCATCGGGGAGGCCATCGCCAGGCTGTTCGGCCAGGAAGGGGCACGGGTTGTCTGCGCCTCCCGCACGCTCCACGAGGGCGATCACAGGCTGCAGGCGGGGTCGCTGGAGACTACCGTAGCCGAAATCAAGAAAGCGGGCGGCCAGGCCGCGGCTGTCCAGTGCAATGTGGGCGACGAAGCGGATTGCCAGCGCCTGGTGGCCGAAGCCAAGCGCCTTTTTGGACCGACAGATATCCTGGTCAATAACGCCATGATGTCCTACTTGGAGCCGATCGTTGCGCTAGCGCCCAAGCGCTGGGATGTCGGTTTCGCCGTAAACATCAGGGGGCCCTTCCTGCTCAGCCATTTCGTCCTGCCGGACATGATCGCGCGGCGCCGCGGCGCCATCGTCAACATCTCATCGGGGGCAGCCACGGGCCCTGGCCGCGGGCCCTATAAAGGTCCCGCACCCAAACAGAGCTTCACGCTGTACGGCGCCACCAAGGCCGCGCTTGAGCGCTTCACCCAGGGGCTGGCCCAGGAGGTTTACGAGCACGGTATCAGCGTCACCGCGCTCTCCCCCTCCCAGGTCGTGCCAACCCCAGGCGTGCTGTTTACCCACCTGCTGGAGAGCGTCGACGACCCCCGCGGCGAGCCGCCGGAGATGATGGCCCGCGCCGCCCTGCTGCTGGCCACGGAGCCAGCGGAGAAAGTGAGCGGCAGAGTAACTTACGACCAGGCGATCTTGAAGGAGTTCGGTTGGATCAGGGACGCGAAGGGGACAGGCGTGGACAGCAAGGGCAGCGGCTATAGCCAGATCTAGCGGCACTGGACGGCAAGAGTAGGGGGCCAGAGGTGCTCATACGCCGCGCTGACGGCTGAAATCGCGGCGCAACCCTGCCGCTTACCCCCCCGGCGCGATCCAGGCGCGCTTGAGCCCCATGGGCTCCTTGCGAAAGATGCGCTCGTCCATGCGCTTCAGGTCGGGCGCTAGGATGGGCCGGAACCCCATGCGGCCGATGACATCGCGCTCGATGTCTACGCCCGGCGCCACCTCGGACAGCACCGGTCCCTGGGCCGTCAGCCTGAAAACGGCCCGCTCGGTGACGTAGAGGACATCCTTGCCTTCCCGGTGCATCTTGGGGCCGTTGAAGGACACATACGGCACCCTGTCCAGCACGCGGGGCACCCTGCCCTCCTTGATGATCCTCAGCGCGCCATTCTCCCCCTCGACCTGCAGCCCGCCCGCGCTGAAGGTCCCGCAGAAGACGATCTTGCGGGCGTTGTGGCCGATGTCCATGGAGCCACCCGGCCCCACCCAGGTGTCGCCGTAGCGGAGGTTGTTGACGTTGCCCTGGCGGTCGAAGTCCAGCATGCCTAGGTAGGTGGTGGTGATGAGACCGGCGTGGTAGAAGCCGAAGATGCCGGGCTGGTCGAAGTAGAAGCGGACGTTGGAGCGGAAACCGCCGCCGCTCGAGATGCCCCCGATGACGCCCCCCTGGCTGGTCAGTTCTACCTCCTGGTCGATCTCCTCCTCGATAGCGACGGGGTTGATGCTGCGCGAGGGACCAGCGCCTAGGTTAACCACCTCGCCCGGTCGCAGCTCCAGGGCGGCGCGCCTGGCGGCAACCTTGTCCGCCGAGGGGTGCTGCAGGATTTCATCGAGGCTCTGGCCGGGCACGGCGCCTTCCTCCAGCCACGCCCGCCAAACCGCGGGATCGGCGCTCAGGAGGACGGGCAGCGGAGGGCGCTGGTGCCAGGCGTTCTGGTCCAGCCAGTCGCGCTCGGGGTTGGCTTCGGCGCGATGCTGCTCGGGCTCGACGACGATGCAGTCCACTAGCATGTCAGGCACAACCATCATCCGGGGGTGAAGGGAGCCCGCTGACACTACACGCTTCACTTGGGCGATCACCGTGCCACCGTAGCGTTTGGCCGCCTGAGCCTGGTGGAGGACGCTCAGGGTAGAGCTCTCCTCCTCCATGCTCAGGTTGCCGTCCTCGTCGGCGGCTGTCGCGCGGATGATCGCCACGTTGATAGGGAAGGCCTTGTACCAGATGTACTCCTCCCCGTCGAGCTGGACTAGAGAGACCATCTCCTCCCTGGTGATGTCGTTGAGCCTGCCTCCCATCTGGCGGGGGTCCAGGTAGGTCTCCAGCCCCACCTGGGTGAGGAAACCCTTGCGGCCGGCGCCCATCTGCTGGCACCAGAACCCCAAGCTGCCCAGGGGGTAAAGGTAGGCTTCAACCTTGTTCTGATCGATCATCTCCCGCAGGGCGGGGTGGGGGGTGTACCAACCGCCGATGACGCGCTTGAGGAAGCCCTCGTGGGAGAGGGGCTCAATGCCCGCGACGCCGGTGGGGAAGGGGTCGAACCAGGTGATGCCCCTGGGGTGGCCCTCGGTGAGGAAGCGCACCTCCAGGGCGTTGAGGACTTTCCCTGGCAACAGGCTGGTGCCGCTGGTGGTGATGCAGTCGCCGTCCTTTATCCTGGCGACTGCCTCCTCGGCGCTTACAACCTTGTTCTTGCGCATCTTAGTCCTCCTCTCGCAGCCCGGAGGTATGTCCTCGGCGCGTATCTGAGAGGAAAACAAGAGCAGCGCCGGCTCCGTTGTGCTGGCGCTGCTCTTGCCGAGTACTAACCGCTCTTGGTAGAACTAGCGCCCTAGTCCCTGGTGCCGAAGACGTTCAGCACCACCGTGTAGGTGCCAGGGTAGCCGCCTTGGTCGTGGGTCATCCCCAGGGTCGCATCCTTCACCTGTCGCGCGTCACATTTCCCCTGGAGCTGCTTGTAGACCTCGTAGGTCTTGTGGATCCCCGAGGAGCCGCCCCCGTGGCCGAAGGCCTTCAGCCCGCCGTTGGTGTTCACCGGCAGCTCGCCCTCCAGGCTGAAGACACCCGCCGCCGCGTACTCGCCTCCGTGTCCTCGCGGCGCCAGTCCCATGTCCTCGTAGAAGGCCAGCTCCACCACGGTGAAGGCGTCGTGCATGGTGATGACGTCCAGCTCCTTCAGGGGGTTCTTGATGCCGGCGGTCTCGTAGGCCAGCTTGGCGGCGTGGATGTTCTCGTCGAAGTGGACCCAGTCGTATCCGTTCCAGAGGCGGCCCCGCTTGGTGCCGACGCTCATGCCATTGCCCTTCAGGACGATGTAGTCGTCGCGGAACTTCTTGGCGATCTCCGGCGTGGTGATGACTGCGGCGGCCGCCCCGTGGGGAGAGCAGCAGCAGTCGTGGAGGCCGAAGGGCCAGGAGATCAGGGGGGCGTTCATGTAGGTATTCATGTCGACATCTCTATACTTGTTGAAG
>JACQUI010000011.1 GCA_016210395.1 Chloroflexota bacterium
CGACCCAGGCGCTTGCGTCGAGGGATACCCCCTGGTGGCGGCGGGCCGATGCGCTGGCTGAGCGGCTGGACAGGCTGGAGCGTGTAGTAAGGGAGTTGGTTGAAGGACAAGGGAGTTTGGAGGAGTCGTATCGCAAAGGGGTAGAGGAGGCCGGGGCTGCCTACCGGACCGCTGTGCAGCGCATCGAGAAGCTGGAAGAGGCGGTCAGGGACCTGGCACGGCTGGTCGAAAGCCAGCACCCCGGTGTCAAAGCGGATGCATCCAGAGACTCCGCAAAGGAGACGCATGATGAAAAGCCCACCGGCGTGAAGAGCGCAGCCGTTCAGCGCCTGGTGGACGAAGTGAACGCAGCCTGGGCAAACGAGCAACAAGCTACCGAAGCTGCGGAGCGGCTTGCAGTTCACGGACGGCGTCTGGAGGCGGAGCTGCAACTCATCAGGGACCAGGGGCAGACGTGGCCGCCTGGCCAGATATGGAGCCCCATCAGGCACGCCGATGAAGTCGGCTGGAGGCTGAGAGCGCTGGAAGCCAACCTGCGTGAGCGGCGCCGGCTCCGGCGTTGGTCTTGGCTGGGACTGCTCTGGGCTCGGCGGCCGTGGCGCGGCAAGCGGTTATTTCGGTGACGTGGGCGATGGTAGAGCGCCTAGGCTTTGACGTATTGTTGCGCCATCTGGGGCAAGCCCCCTAGTGGAACGGGGCATGTGCCCCAAACTGGCTTGGGGCAGGAAGCAAGCTGGGATGGGGCAAATGCCCTTCGAGAAGGAGCGGGACGCAAGAAGGCCGGTCAATGTCTGCGGGCGATCAGCAGCGCGAGCAATTGCTCTTGGTGGACGTGGACGAATACCGGTGGCCCAGCGTTTGCCGCCCAGCCATGAGTGGCCTTACGCCCACGTGTCACAGACGCACGGCCGTAGTGCGTCCTGGTCAGCATTCGAGGGGGCTGGGTAGAGGGCCCGCTGGCGGCTCCTGCAGCACGGCGTTGCTCCTGGTCCGTAGGTCGCGTCCATCCGCTCCATTCCAGCAAGCACTTTGGCCGGCGGGCCGCGCAGACCATTGTCCGGCGGCGCGATGCCTTCCATACTGAAGATGTTTTCTGGCTTTGCTGGGTTTCAACTGCCGAGAAACCCGGAGGGCTCGCCCCGATGCCCTGGCGCTACGCTGGATGCCCTGGAACCCCGACTGGTCGGGGCGGGAGGGGAAGGAGCATCGCTCTCCGGCGGTTCGCTCAAGCGGGGCAATGGTAGCTTGACACTTCCCTGCTCGATGTCTGCCCTGCATCGTAGCAGATGAGCAGGCAAGACCCGTCTGCCCTTTGGCCCGCCTTATCCATGTGCTGGGCCTGCCTCGAACTATGCCCCTGAGGCACGTCCTCCGCCCTTTCGCTGGCTCACCCTTCATTCCCCTCTCGTACTGTGCACGTTTCCACCACGTCTGCATCAACACGTTTCCATCCCAGGAATCCAAGGCAATCTGTGCTCTAAGGCTACCGATCCTTTGACACGAAGGAGGTGATTCCCATGCACGCCTGACCTTTCGCCCTTCGCCCCTGCCCTGACCGTGAACACAGCCCCGGCAAGCCCAAGTGGCTTCCGGGGCTGTGCGCTTTTTGGGCCCTCGAGGTTCTCACCACCAGCAAATCCCAGAAGGAGGTCTCGACATGACTCACGCCCATGCTCAGTCCAGGAGTCCCCCAACAAGAAAAGAACGGCCGCACTCCCGAACCTGGAAAGCACGACCGTCGGAGCAGCCCCGAGAGCAAGTCGGGATTGCTCCTCAATTCTACACCACAAGCGCACGATTGAGGAGGTCAATGACCATGGATGCCAGACAGTTCGCTTACTCCTTGACCCCAACCCCTTTCCGCACGGAGGCCACCGCCATTGACCTGGTGCACACCGAGGGACTCCTCAAATCCCTGTGCCCAGGCTGCCGGCAGCGTGTTGTTGAGCGAGTGGCAGGCCGTTCCAAGATGTCCGTGAACGCCGAAGCACTCTGGGAGTACCTGGAGCGTCACAACCTCAGCCAGAACGACCTGGCCCGATCCCTCGGTATCACCAGTGGCTACCTGAGCCTGCTGGTCAACGGCCTGCGTCACCCATCACCAGCCATGCGCCGCAGGCTCGCTTCCGTCATCAACGCGCCCAACCTGTTTATCCGGACGTAGGCTCGTCTTAAGAGGGACCAATGGCCAGCGCCGATGCTCACGACGTGGGCTGGCGCTGGTCATTCTTGTCAGGACACTCTGCGGCGCGCACCAGCACCACGATATCCTGCCGACATCCGTGGTCCTTGACCTGCGCCTACTCGTGAATCTGGATGTTCCCTCCGGACAGGACGCCATCCCCGGTCTGGAGGACGCCGCCTTCCCAGAGCTGGAAGCGGTCGTTCTTCCCCAGCTCCCCGTTGTCCTCAACGTAGGCGACGAACGTCTGCCCGGCCTTGTCTGTCCCGGCGACCCACGCCTTCTTCCCATCGGCGTAGCGGCCCGCCAGCCGGCGGAAGCCCCGCTCCAGGGCGAGGCGCTGGGCCTCCCTGGCCAGGCTGGTCTTGCCGATGCCCGCCTCGTCGGTGATAAAGAGGAGACCTCCCTGTCCGCGGGCGGCGGCCTCCAGCGCGGCCTAAAGCGCCTGGACCTCGCGCCCTCTCTCGACAAAGGCGCGGGCTGGATGCACCTGGGACGCCATGGGCCATCCCCCTTCGGGCAGCGGGGTCCCCCGCCAGGATGGGCCTATTCTATTCGGAAGCTGCGCCATGTCAAGGAGAAGTCGTCACAAGACACACTCATGATGCACATAATTCAGCAATGGTGCCGGGGCATCAACAGGAAGCGGTCCACAGCGAAATCGCTCCCAACTTGCGTTCCGGCACGACGTGATACGTGTGCCACACCATCTTCTGGGAATTTCCTGGGAACTTGCTGAGAACCATCCGCTGCGTCTCAAGGCCCTGTTACCTCCAGAATAACAGTAACTCGACAGCGCGCTCTTGACCCGTGGGAACAGGACCAAGGCGCTTTGGTAGGAGGCACAGCATGGCTACCCAGGATGCGGCTAACCAACCAGTGACAACGCCAGGACCGGGCGCGGCAGTTGCCCGATTCTTCTGGAGGGCCGTTGACAGACCGTCCATCCACATAGAAGAAGACGTCATCCAGGATTTTGCCGGGCAACTGAGTGCTGTCCAGGGCCAACGAGCGAAATCATCTGAAATTGCCTCCTTCTCAAACACATCCGATTTCCAACGCGAGATGGAGACTGCCGAGATGGCGCAGCAACTCTTAGAAGCGAGGCGCCAGGTCAAGGAGGTGCAGGCCGAGCTATCGCTAGCGCACCGCAGGCTAGCGCAAGGAGAGCGCCTGTATGCCCTGGGGGAAATGGCCGGCGCCATTGCCCATGACTTCAGCAATGCGCTGACGCCCATACTAGGTTTCACCGATCTGTTCTTGGCAAACCCGGACCTCCTGAAGGACCAGGAGAAGGCCTTGAGGCGATTAGCCTGTTGCCATCAGTCCGCCAAGAACGCCGCCGCGCTCGTCGCAAAGCTGCGGGCGTTCCACAAGCCGAACGAATCGGAAGAAGCGGAAGGGCTGAAGCCCCTGAATCTACAGGCAGTAGCCGAAAAGGCAGTGGCCGATACCCAGTACTTCTGGAACGACAGGGCGAGGGCGCGAGGCATTGGCATAAACGTCTCGGTTGTCGCCAGCGGCGACTCCACTGTGCTTGGCAGCGCCACGGAAATGAATAGAATGCTCACAAACCTCATCCTGAACGCTGTTGATGCGATGCCGCGGGGTGGGACCATCGTTCTGCAACTGCGACAGGAGGCAACTTCAGTGGTGGTCGAGGTGATGGACTCGGGCACTGGGATGCCAGAGGAAGTGCGCCGGCGCTGCTTCGATGCGTACTTCACGACCAAGGGGGAACAAGGCACCGGCCTTGGCCTCGCGATCGTGCGCCAGATTGTGCATCGCCACAGTGGCAGGATAGATGTGCGGAGTGTGGCTGGGGAAGGCACTACTTTTGTCATCACGCTGCCGAGAACTACGTCGTCCCTACTGGCGGTCGAGGAGGTGTCTCAGGATTGTGGCCTCAGTGCGTAGCTCAAGAGTCGGTGCGCGTGGCTGCACTGAGGAGAGTGACTCGATCTTGTTCGGCTGGGCGTCCATAGGGACTACGCCTCACTACTCGCCCCTCGGTAGCTCAAGTCCCAGTCCTGAAACGTGCGAAAGGCGAGTTACTGGTAGCGATTTCCTATTGACAGGAATCTGAGTCAAAGCCAATATGTCCCGCAAGAACCGTATGGGACCACGTAGGACATCGTAGCCAGCTACGTTTGGAGCGCGCGACGGTCACGAAAGGAGCGACCAGTGGGGCCAAATCAGACGGAAGGACCAAGAGGGTCCAGCGAGCTTATTGTCATTGCAAATACCGACGATACATCGGCTCTGAAGGACTTCATAGCAAGCCAACACGGACAGATGGTCCCTGTGTTCCCGAACATCAAGCCGGGGCAGGATGCGCCGGGCGTTACCGGTACACATCCCTCTAGGTTCTACATTGTATGGGAAGTTCCCCAGGGCAAGCTGGAGGAGTTGGCGAATAAACTGCGCAGTCACACATCCGTGGCCGCTGCATATGTCAAACCGCCCGCGCGCACGGCAGGTGGGCTGCCTGCTGGAATGATTGGAGCCGGGGTGAAACCCATAGCAGATTTTGGAGGCGACCAAGGGTATCTAGATGACAATGCGAACGGGATCAACGCGCGCCTTGCTTGGGGAAAGGCCAACGGCAGAGGCGCCGGAGCGACGATAGTTGACATAGAGTTTGGATGGAACCTGAATCACCAGGACTTGCAGTTGGCGGCGCCAGGCTCCCCAGCATTCCTCGTCCCCGGTTCTCCGGGAATCGTCGCCTCAGCAAGACAGATAGAGCATGGAACGGCAGTCCTCGGCATCTTGAAGGCCAAACATGACGGCCTTGGGATCAACGGGATTTGCCCAGACGCTCACGTCCGAGGGTCGGCTGTGGGCGCAAGAGTAGATACCGCGACTGCGATCTCCAATGCTATCAGCTATTTGGCCACGGCGAATGGGCCGAAGATCATTCTCATTGAGCTTCAACGCGAAGACAGGTCCGGAGGGGGAGCGCCAGGATGGGATGACACACCGGGATGGGACGATACGCCAACCGGCGGCGGCGGCAAGTTTCTTCCCATTGAGTGGTGGGAGGAAGACCTTGCGGCCATCCAGATGGCCACCGCGGCGGGTATCACCGTCGTCGAAGCGGCGGGCAATGGTGCGGCGGATCTCGATGACCCGGCGTACGATGTCAACCCTGTGATCGGGGGCGCCAACCTCTTCTCTGGGGCCTGGAGGAACCCGCTCAACCCTGCAAACCCACAGTCGGGAGCGATCATCGTAGGGGCAGGAGCACCGTTGCCGAACTACCAAGGGCACAGGTGGAATGGAGCCACTCGTCACAACTGGGCTCACCCACATCCACGTGCGACTCGGTCGCGCTTGGGTTTTTCGAATTTCGGGAAGCGAGTTGATGTCCAGGGGTGGGGGTCGGGGGTCTACACGTGTGGCTATGGTGAGCTAGTAGGTGGAGGGGTGGCCAACCACGACAGGTGGTACACGGCGTGGTTCAACGGCACGTCCAGCGCGGCTGCCATTGTTGCCGGCGCCGTGGCCTGTTATCAAGCCCACTGGCACGTGCGTGGGCCGGCCAAGGATCCTACCGCCACTCGAAACGAATTCAAAGCGAAGTGCACTGCCCAGACTCTTGGCCCATTCAATGGCAATATTGGCGGATTGCCCCAGCTCTCTGATCTAACCAGTTAGCGGGAAACGACTATGCGTTTGCCTGATTGAGGCCGCAAGCACTCGGCGACTCCACGGCGCAGGTCCAGGCCCTATCGCTTGCCGCTGGCGTTCGGCGAAAAGCCGAACGCCAGGGCGGCGTCCATGTCCATCCCGCGCCCCCGGGTTTCGGCCTGGCGGAAAGAGGCTTGGCCCAGCCTGTTTCGGGCCAAGGTAAGCAGCCTGTCGTGGCGCTCTTGCTTGGCGGCTGCCAGGGGGGCCTTGACCGCGTCCCGCAGCGCATCTGCAGCCGCCGCGAGGGTGAGCGCCCGCTCCACGTCCCCCTCAGCTTCGGCCACGGCGGCTAGACCCTCCAGGCACTCGGCAATGCGCATCCTGTCCTTGACGTCGCGCAGCAGGGTCAGCGCCTCCTGGTACCAGTTTCGCGCGCTTCCGGTGTCCTCACGGGCGAGGGCGATGTTGCCGAGTTCGTTGAGGGTAAGAGCCGCGCCTTGTTTGCTCCCCAAGCGCCGGGTGATGTCGAGGCATTCCCGTTGGTACGCCTCGGCTGCAGCGAACTCGCCCTGGCGCGCGGCAAGCTCGCCGAGGTTGTGAAGCGAGCTTGCCGCGCCCAGTTCGTCGCCGCGTTGACGCTTGATCGCGAGGCTCTCCTCGTAGTACTGCCGAGCCCTTTCCATTTCGTCCAGGCGTTCCATGACAAGCCCCAGATTGTTGAGAGCTGCGGCAGTTTTCGTGAGGTCGCCTGTGGAGCGGTATGCGGCCAGGCTCGCTTGCTGTAGAACAGCCGCCCGATGGAAATCGCCGCGCTGCCGCGCCACGTTCCCTAAGAGGCTCTGGGCGTCTGCGCCGCCCACGTGGTTCCCAAGCTCCCGACAGAGCTCCAGGCAGTCTTCCAGAAGGGGTACCGCGACCCCATAGTCTCCCTGGTTGTATGCCAGGGCGCCCGCGGCGTAGAGCGCCTTTGCCTTCACCGTACGATCCACCTTGACGCTGGAACGCTGGAGTCCTGCCAGCCATTCTCGGCCCTCGCTCAGGTATCCGAGCTGCAGCCAGAATCGCATGAGGGCAGCCGCTAGCCGCAGGGCATCCTCCGTAGCATCCTCTTCCGCTACGCCGTGCGCGAGTGCTGCCCTGAAGTTGTCATGCTCGCGTTCGAGCCGGTCGAGCCATGCTTCCTGCTGGGGTCCGCGCAGCTCCGGTTCCGCCTCTTCTGCTAGGGCCAAGAAATAGACTAGACACTGGCGACGCGTATACCCAGCTTCCCCGCTCTTCTTAAGCCATTCCTGGGCGTACTCTCGCACCGTCTGTAGCATGTGGAACCGAGGCTCCGGCTGACTGTAGTCTTCTTGCTGCAGCAAGCTGCCATTCACCAGCGAATCGAGCCCGTTCAGCACGCCAAGCCGGGCCATGCCCAATGCGGTGCACACGGCTTCGGCGGCACCCAAGGTGAAGCCGCCAGCGAAAACGGCTAGATGGTGGAAAAGGCGCTGCTCATCCGGCTGCAAAAGATTGTGACTCCAGTCCAAGGTGTTGCGGAGCGTCTTCTGCCTGGCAGGGAGGTCCGCTTGCCCGCCAGCTAGCAGGGGTAGGCGGGGTTCAAGCTTAGAGACCATGGCCTGGGGTGGAAGGAGCCGGGAGTGCGCTGCCGCCAGCTCAATGGCCAACGGTAGGCCGTCCAATTGTGTGCAGATGGTGCAAACGGCGGCTGCGTTCTCCGCCGTCAAGGCGAACCGAGGCTGCACCTTTGTGGCGCGCTCTACGAACAATGCGATTGCTGCGTATTGCATCAAGGATTCGACCACAGGGGGCTGCGTTGGGTCCGGAAGTGCCAACGGGGGTACTGGGAAGAGGTGTTCGCCGCGCAGATGGAGCCGGACACGGCTGGTCGCCAACACCTTGAGTCCCGCTGCGGACGCCATCAATTCGGCCACGAGAGGCGCCGCTGCCAGGATGTGCTCGAAGTTGTCCAGCAGCAGGAGCAGTTGTTTGTCTTGTAGGAAACCCCTGAGAGAATCCAGCAGCGATTTGCCGTTGGCCTCGGAGACTCTAAGGCTCTGGGCAACAGCAGAGACGAAGAGGCCGGCGTCGTTGGCAGGCGCCAGGTCCACAAAGTGCACGCCATGCCGGAACTGGTCTGCTAGTGCTGCCGCGACATGGATCGCCAGGCGCGTCTTGCCTATGCCTCCAGTGCCGACAAGTGTCAACAAACGAACATCGTCGCGCATGAGCTGGGAGCGAACCGCCTCCGCCTCTTGCTCTCGCCCCACAAGCGACGTGGGTGGCAAAGGAATGTTGCGTACGGGAGGTTTCGTGGTGTCGCCGCCAGTGGCAAGACTAGCGCTTTGTTCTCGCTCTGATGCCATCTCGCCAACGATGGCATCGAGGCCGCGACTGTGCTCGCGGTAGAACTCGCTTTGACTTAGCCCAAGTGTGTTGCAAACGGCTGGCACTTCGAGACCTTCGACATACCGAAGGAAGAAGAGTTGATAGCGACGGGCGGCTCGATTGGCGCCGCTACCCTCTTTCTCCGGCTTCAAGTGCTCGAGTGTTTGAAAAAGCCTGGCTTGCAGTGCCTTACCTCTTGCCGCCGGATGAAGGTCCTTCAGGCTCGGGAGCGCGGAGCTCAGGGCATGATGCTGTAGGTATGGAAGATCATATAGGTGGGCGAGGGCATCTTTCACGCTGAGCCCGAATTGAGACCGCCGCAACGCTGGCTCGGAACTTTTGGTTTCGGAAGATTTCTTCATCTGTGAGCCGTGGTTGTCGCAAAGGCAACGTACAGAATGGGTGTATTCTCCATATCCTACGCGGGCGGGTCAAGAGCAAGGGATCTCAGTGCGCGCCACCTATAGAAACGTCGTCGTTCTGGGGTCCGAGCCAACGGCCCGCCTTGGCCCCATACGCTATTTCAGTCTCTGCTGCCAGCGGACCTTAACCAATCGCTGCCTGCGGTCACGTACGTCTGCCGCCCCTGCTTTTCCCGCAACCCCCGCTCTGCGAGCTACGCCGAGGACTGCATCGCTTTGGCGAGGTAGTAGGCCAACGGGACAACGATGACCAGGCTGTCTATCCTGTCCAGCAGGCCGCCGAAGCCCGGGAGCCACGTGCCTGCATCCTTAGCGCTGAAACCGCGCTTGAGGGCGGACTCCAGCAGATCGCCCCAGGCGGCGCCCACTGCCACAACCGCTACGAAGGATGGGGCGAAGTACCAGGGCAGCCCTTCTGGGAGGGCGAAGCGCATGAGAAAGACGCCTAGGGCCGCGCCAAGGAAGTTGCCCGCCAGCCCTTCCCAGGTCTTGTTTGGGCTGAGCCTGGGGGCAAGCTTGTGACGCCCCAGGCCCTTGCCAACGGCAAAGGCGGCCACGTCGCTGAGGGCGATGGCCAGTCCAAGGGCCAAAAGAAGGCCGTCGCCGCCGGGCGTATAGACGCGCATGAGCATGAAATGTCCCAGCAGCCAGGGCAGATAGCCCCAGCCAAAGACGGCGAAGGCCAGGTGCCGCACTCCCGCTTGCGCGTCCTGAACCAGGACGGGTTGTAGCGTGGATGCCAGCAGCAGTAGGGCGGGCATGGCGTAGAAGGCCCACTGGGAATGCAGTGCAGCCGGCGCGGCCAGCAAGCCCAGCGCCAGCAGCACCCACCGGTAGGATTTGGGCAGCCCTGCCAGACTCGCGTACTCACCCAGGCCCTGGAGGACCATCACCGAGAGAAGGAGGAGCGCCGTGGCCCAGCCGCCGAGGACGGCCAGCGTGTACAGTGGCGCGATCCATGCCCAAGTGAGGAGCCGCTGGAACAGCTCGCTGCGCCGCCAGGCTTGCAGGCGGCGGCGTTCCTTCAAGAGGAGCGAAAGCAATCCCACCCCAAGGATTCCCCCGACAACGGCGGCGGTGCGCCACAGGAGGAGACTGTCCAGCGGGTTTGCCAGCCACATGACCTAACCCCCTGACCCCTTTCCCTCTCCGTGGGGAGAAGGAGAGGTCGCGCCCAGCTCGGCATGGGTCTTGCGCAGGCGCATGACCAGGGTGGCCAGCAGGCCGGCGATCATGATGAGAAGGGCGTAGTCCATCGCCCAAGAGCCGGCGATGAACGCTGCGACGGAGGCTACCGCCAGCAGCAACATGCGGTCGGCCTTGCCCATGAACCGCCGTATTGCCTGAACCCGCCCGCCGCCTTGGACAGGATGCCGGCGTAGCTGACGAGAAGCATCAGTGCGACGGCCACCGCAGCCAGCGGCAGCTCCACGCCCGGCATCGTGGCCAGCCCGCCGAAGAGGGCCAGGTCGGAGAGGCGGTCGCTGAGCTCGTTGAGCACCTCGCCCCAGGGGCGGGCGACGCCCAGGTCTTTGGCGACCATGCCGTCCAGGGCGTTGAGCGCCAGGCGCAGGAACACGATGGCGGGTACGATGAGCAGGAGCCATGGCTGCCAGCGGGAGGCAGCGATGGCTGCGCCGCCGAGGACGCTCAGGCCGAGGGCGCTGAGGGTGAGCACGTCCGGGTGGACGCGACGGCGCACAAGGGGACGCTCAACGATGCGCAGGGCCCGCTGAAAGCGGGGCTTGATGGCGTAGAGGTTCATGGCAGGGTGTCCGGCTTGAATTGCTGTTCGAGGCGGCTGTTGTGCGCTTTGGCAATGCGCCGGGCGTCGCGGACCGTATACGCGACTACGGCAAAGCCCGGCAATGGGGCGAATACCATCAGCAACCAGACCGCAAGGAGCACGATACCCTCTACACCATCTGGGTTTCCCATCCCGATAAGGACTAGAACCACAAACACTGCGCCGCCGAACACTGCTGCCACAACCATGGCAGCCCAGGTGGCCAAGAGGCGGAGAGGCCTGCCGAGGTAGAGGTAACCGATGCCTGGCATGAGGTTCAATCCCGTCGCCAACCAGGGTTTTTTCATATTCGACCTCCCGTCGCACCCTTGTCCGCTGGACCAGTTTCTTGTTCATCTCCCTGAGTGGTCTTGCGGCGCTCGCGGATACGACGCCAGGCTGCTTCTGCCTCTTCCTGCCTTGCGGCCCACTTCGGATCCCACTCTGGTGCTTTGGCAATGCTCCAGGCATCCCTACCGGTCCAGATCAAGAAGCCCGCCAGAATGACCCCAGCCACTCCTAGAAGGAGAATGACCGCGACCAACGCGGACCCCTCTACACCATCGGGATTGGCGAATCCAATCAGCGCTAGCAGCACAGAAACCGCGCCGATAAGGAAGAGACAGACTACCTTCCAGAGAAACGCGAGTAGGATTCTCTTTGGCTTGCGCGCATAGATGTACCCTGCGATGCCAGAGAAGGCAAGGCCTGGCAAGAACAACAAAGAAAGGGATTCCTCTGACTTCCAGTCCGACAAAAATTAAGACTAGAAAGGGCAGGAGGGGCGCAACGTTGAGAAAAGCTGCCAGCCAGGGCTTCCTTGGGCCCGGGGATCGGAGTTTTTCGTTGTGGAAGCTTGCCAACATCCAGGCATCAACTACCGACCAAATGGTTGTAGCGAGGAGAAGGCCAGCACCGACCAGAAGTAAGGAGTCCATCCAAAAGGTGGTGGGGACCTGGTAAGTCCAGTAGTCATCGGGAGCCATTGGGAACAAAGCCAGAACAATGGCCCCGAGTCCCGCCACCTTGCCGATAAGGACCCATAGCGCCCTCTTGGGTTCGCTTACATACAGATAACCAAGGATGCCGAAAGAGAAGGAGGCGAACAGCATGACTAGCCAATCAAACGCAGTCGGCGCCGCTGTGCTGTTGCCGGAGAGAGCCACCAAAGAAAGCAGAAAGGGCGCTCCGTTCAGCGCTGCTGCGACCCAAGGCTTCTTCATCGTATGGCTCCTTTGCCGTCCGCCGACGCGGGCCTTGGCTGCTCGGTGATGGGACCGAGAGCGGCGACGGCGGCCTCGATGTCGTGGGTGGCGTCAAGGTAGGACGCATCGCTGGAAAACGTCAGGGGCTTGCCGAAGCGCACCGTCACATGGCCGCGCCTGGGCCGCGCG
>JACQUI010000145.1 GCA_016210395.1 Chloroflexota bacterium
CCCGTCCGGCCCATGAGCCGGTTGCTGCAAGGCGAGGTCGGCAGCGGCAAGACGGTGGTGGCGCTGGCAGCCCTGCTCACCGCCGCCGCCTGCGGCTACCAGGGGGCCATCATGGCGCCCACTGAGGTGCTGGCCGAGCAGCATTTCCTCACCGTGGGACGCCTGCTGGAGAAGCTGCCCCGCCCGCGGGAGGGCGACAACCTGCTGACCGTCTCCCTGGACCCTCATCCAAAGCCCATCATGATCGGGCTGCTCACCGGAAGCACTTCCGCAAAGCAGAAGCGGAACATCCAGGGGCTGCTGGCCGATGGCGCGCTGGACGTGCTTATCGGCACCCACGCCGTCATCCAGGGGGACGTGCGCATCCCCCGGCTGGCGCTGGCGGTGGTGGACGAGCAGCACCGCTTCGGCGTGGAGCAGCGGGCCGCCCTGCGCAAGCAAGGGTTTCATCCACATCTGCTAGTCATGTCGGCGACGCCCATCCCTCGCACACTTGCCCTTACGCTGTACGGCGACCTGGACCTCTCGACAATTGACCAGCTCCCTCCGGGCCGCCAGAAGGTGCGCACAAGGCTGGTCTCGCCCGACCGGCGAGGCTCCGTGTACGAGTTCATTCGCAAGGAGACCGCGGCAGGCCGGCAAGCCTTCATCATCTATCCCCTCATAGACGAGTCGGAAACCGTCAACGCCCGCGCCGCCGCAGTGGAGTGGGAGCGCCTTTCCCAGTCGGTGTTCCCCGACCTACGGGTGGGCCTGTTGCACGGGCGCATGGCGTTCCGCGAGAAGCAGGACGTGATGGATGACTTCCGCAACGGGGAACTGGATGTGCTGGTGACGACGCCGGTGGTAGAGGTAGGGATAGACGTGCCCAACGCGACGGTGATGGTGATCGAAGGGGCCGACCGCTTTGGGCTGGCGCAGCTCCACCAGTTCCGTGGCCGCGTGGGACGCGGCCGGCACGCCAGCTACTGCGTGCTCATCGCCGAGGCCCTGTCGGTGGAAGCAAAGGAGCGGCTCTCGGCGCTGGAGCGCACAGACGACGGCTTCCAGCTTGCGGAGGTGGACCTGGAGATGCGGGGCCCGGGCGACTACTTCGGCGTGCGCCAGAGCGGGCTGCCGGACCTGCGCATGGCCCGCATCACGGACGCCAATCTTCTGGCCCTGGCGCGCCAGGACGCCCAGGCGCTGCTGGAGAGCGATCCGCAGCTCGCCGCGACGGAGCACGCCGCGCTGAAGGCGGCAGTTGCAGGCCGAACGGCGTTCGCGGGCGGCGAGGTGGGGTAGCCTACACCCCCATGATGCTGTAGCCCCCGTCTACGGGCAGCACCGCGCCGGTGATGCCCGTGGACATGTCGCTTAAGAGGAACAAGGCAGCGTTGGCCACTTCCTTATGAGTGATGTTGCGCCGCAAAGGCGAGCGTTCAGCGTGCAGGTGCTTCATGTCCACATAGCCGTGGATGCCCCTGGCCGCCAGGGTGTCCAGCGGGCCGGGGGAGAGGGCGTTGACCCGGATGCCCCGTGGCCCCAGCTCTGCAGCTAGCTGGCGCACCTCGTGCTCCAGGGCCGCCTTGGCCGTGCCCATGATGTTGTAGCTGGGGTACACCTGTTGGGAGGCGTTGAAGCTCAGCGCGATGATGCTGCCGCCGCCGTTCATCAGCTCCGCAGCTTGCTTCGCTACGGGAATCAGCGAGTAGGCGCTGATCTCCAGAGCGAGGCGGAACCCCTCGCGGGACGTGTCGTAGAAGTTGCCTTCCAGGTCCTCGCGCTGGGCAAAGGCGACGCTGTGGACGGCGAAGGACAAGCTGCCGAACCGCTCCTTTATCTCGGCGAAGGCGCGGACGATATGCTCGTCATTGGCCACGTCGCACTCGATCAGGGGGACGTCGCCCCAGGTCTCCACAAGCCGCTCGACGCTTTCTTTCAGGCGCTGGTTCTGGTAGGTGAACGCCAGGGTGGCCCCCGCCTCGCGCAGCGTCTGGGCAATGGCCCACGCGATGCTCCGCTGGTTTGCAACACCGAGGACAACCCCTGTCTTCCCTTCAAGGCTAATGGGGTACATCAAATCTCCTGATCAAAGCTCACTCCGGATGTGTGGGACTGCATCCTAAGCTGCCGCTTGCGGCCCAAATACCCTGGGGATGTCTTGCTTGGCGAAACCAGACTACGCGCCGGTTCCCGGCCTACCGGTCCTGCTGCGCCTCCCCCGTCGTCAACCGTGAGGGGTCACCGGTACGCCCGTCCACACGGTCCCGGACATCGAGGCGAAACTCCTCCTCCACCTCTCTCACAGCCATGAAGCACTCGCGCTCCACCTGGCGCCGGCTCAATGGCACGCCGCCTGGCGTCAGCCTTGCCCACGCATGCCTGAGGACGTAGGGGAAGAAGCCCCACTCCAGGCGCTGGTACGCATGGATGTACTGGTGCACCAGAGAGGCCAGGGCGCGCGTATCCGCAATCTCACCCTTATCATCAATCTGAATGTCCCCGCGCCGCGCCAGAATGACGCATCCACCAAAGGGGACAGGAATGGTAAAGGCGGGCGCAGGCAACCAGCGCAAGGGCCACACGGCTGTCTTGCTCAAGGCCCGAGACGCCACACCGTATCTCCGCAGCCGCCTGCCGGTCTCGCTGTCCTGTAGGATCTTCATAGTGCTGCGCTGCTGGGAACTGGGCACACGGCTCGCTAGCTGGAGCAAGTATACCACGGAGACACGCGCAGAGAAGACGGCGACGCAGCGAGTGACCGGCAGCTTGGGAGCATGAAGCCATGCGTGGAAGACGGCCGGAGCGTGGCGATGCGGGCCTAGCGCTTCGTCGGCGCGGCCGCCTTCGCGTTCTCGCGCTCGGCGACTTCCTTCGCACGAAACTTTGCGATGCGCTCGATCAGCTTCACGGGTACAGGTTGGGGAGAGCCTGGATGGTCCTCGCGGTGATCAGCACGCCGCCCATCCAAGCCTCACGCCATTCACTTGCCGGGCCGCTGCGCCTCGCCCGTAACGAGCGCCTGTAGCCCGGGCCGGTCCACAATACGGACCAGCTTCTGGGACACCGTAAGCAGCCCTTCCCTCTCCATGGCGCCCAGGGATTCGGTAACTGTCTGCCGCAGGGCGCCGATGGTGTCGCCAACTTCGGCATGACTGAGTCCCGCCACCGCGCCCGTGGTTGGGTCGGCGGTGTCCAGGAGAAAGGCCGCTAGCCGCACCTTCACAGGACTGAAGGCCACCTGCTCAAGGCGTTCGTCCAGCGCCTTGAGACGGTTGCCAAGGGCCTCCAGCACGCGCAGCGCGACCTCCGGATGTTCCTTCAGGATCCGCACCACATCCTCCCTCGTAGCCGTGCACACGATGGCATCTTCGGTGGCTTCGGCG
>JACQUI010000012.1 GCA_016210395.1 Chloroflexota bacterium
CGGCTCTCATGATACCACTCCGGTACAGCCCAGAGAATCGTAAGTACAGAGGGAATGGCATACGCATGGAGTGTACCGAAAACACGACCATCCCCAGAGCCAGCCGGCTACCGGACGCTTCCTGTGGAGCGCAGGGCGGCGGCCATTGCCTGCATTAGGGCTTGCGCTGCGGCCCGGGGGTCCGGCTGGGCCAGGATTGCGGAGATGACCGCGGCCCCGGCAGCGCCGCGCGCCATCACCTGGCCGGCGTTCCCAGCATCCACGCCTCCAATGGCCAGGAAAGGCAGGCGGACTGCCTCCCGCACGCCGGCCAGGAGGCTAAGGCCCGCCGGCGGCGCGTCGGGGTGGGACCCGGTGGGGAAGATGGTGCCTACCACCAGGAAGTCGGCGCCCTCTCGCTGCGCCGCAGCCGCCCCCTCAACCGAGTGCACGGAGCGGCCTATGAGCAGCCTGCCCGCGCCGGCCACCTTGCGCGCTGCGTCAACGGGCAGCGCCTCTTCGCCAAGCTGAACGCCGTCAGCGCCGCAGGCCAGGGCAATGTCCAAGCGGTCGTTGACGACAAATGCCGCCCTGCCAGCCGTGGCTCTCCGCAGCTTCAAGGCCAGCTCGTAGAGCCTGCCCGCAGGCATGTCCTTGTCCCGGAGCTGCACCATGGCCACCCCACCCTCCACAGCAGCGGCCACCTTCGCGGCCAGGGCGTCGGGGCCGCCGTAGGCGGGGTCAGTCACCAGGCAGAGCACGGGGCGGGCAGGGAAGGCGTTTGAGCGTGCCGTCATACGCGCACGACGCCTTCCACGGGGCTGCTGGCAACGGCATACCGTTTTAGCGGAATGCGCCCCGCGAGGTAGGCCAGGCGCCCGGCCTCCACACCCAGTCGGAAGGCGGTGGCCATGGCCACCGGATCCTTGGCCTGGGCGATGGCCGTGTTGACCAGGACCGCGTCGGCGCCCATCTCCATCGCGTCTGCCGCATGGGACGGCACTGCAAGGCCCGCATCCACCACCACAGGCACGTGCGACTGCTCGATGATGATCTGTATCTCCTCCCGGGTGTGGATGCCCTGCCCGGAGCCGATGGCCGACCCCAGAGGCATGACCGTGGCGCACCCAATCTCCTCCAGGCGCTTGGCAAGGATGGGATCGGCGTGGATGTACGGCAGGACAACGAAGCCGTCCTTCACCAAGGCCTCGGCGGCCCGCAGCGTGCCCAGCGGGTCGGGCAGCAGGTACTTGGGGTCTGGAATGACCTCCAGCTTGATCCAGTTGGAAAGGCCCATGGAGCGGGCAAGCCGCGCCGTGGTCAGCGCCTCCTCAGGCGTCTTGGACCCGGCCGTGTTGGGCAGGATGGTGTACCTGGTCCAGTCGATGTAGTCCAGGATGGTCTTCTTGTTGGGGTCGTCCAGGTCAAGGCGGCGGATGGCCACGGTGATGAGCTCCGCGCCCGAAGCCTCGATGGACGCCACCATCTCCTCGTTGGAGCGGTGCCGTCCCGTGCCCACCATCAGCCGTGAGCGAAAGCTCTTGCCTGCAATAACCAGGTTGTCGTTGCCCATACTCATGAAAAGCCTCCCTAAGGTGGCGTTAGACCCACATAACGCTGATCATGACATTGTTGCCCCGATCGTCCGTGCGTATTCGATAGTGCATCTGCCTATCTGCAACGGCCAATTCATACGCTTCAGGTGGGCCAGGAAGCAGTCGCAAGCTGAAAGGACGCGGATTGGCCAGGAGTCCTACAAGTGCTTCTGCAATTCGCTCCCGTTGCCAAAGGGGAAGGCCCAGATAGAAGTCCAGCGCCCCAGGCCGTAAGCTGAGGTAGGGCACACCACCTACCCGGCCTTCCTTTGACGAGCAAAGAACTGCTCTTCCATAGCCGTGGCTTCTTCCGCTTCCCCCAAATAGAAAAGCTGTTGTCTTGCTTCTTCGGACGCTTCAATCCGTAGTCCCCGTGTGGAGAGGATGCAGACCCACTGCTCGGATGACCCACCCTTTATTGCCTCCAATGCCTTGGAAAGCGACCCTCGGAACTCACCCTCGCGATACGCAGGGTCGTTTCTGGCAGCCTTCAGCACCTCCCAGGTGATTGCCACCAGGACGCCTGCCCCTCCTCGTTGCAGCATGAATCCATACACGCCAAACATAAAAGGCTCCATGCCGGGAATGTGAGACACCTTCACATCCTGCATGAGCCGCTGAAACTCGGCGCGAACGAAGGCAAGAGCAGACTCAGTATCGCTGGCTGTTGTCATCATCTCCTCATACAGCAAACCGCCGCCGGGGAAGCCCTGGCGGCGGCAAATGGCGGACTGACTACTCCCTGCGCTGGCATTACCCAGGTCAGGTGTTGCCGGTCGCCCCAATGCGCCGGGGCCTCTCAGCCTGGCTTCACCAAGCTCCCGTTGCTGTGCGATATGACGTTGTGGCAGTAGAGTAGCATCAGGCGCGGCGGGTGTCAAAGCGGGGCGGGCAAGGGCGTAGGGGCGCAAGGCTTGCGCCCCTACCCTACCGGACCTGTGCCCCAGGCCATTACCTCGTAGCCACTTTTGCCTTGGCGGCGTGGGCCTCCCCCTCTTCGGCAGCGGCCAGGTAGCGCTCCGCATCAATCGCGGCCATGCAGCCGGTGCCGGCAGCCGATACCGCCTGCCGGTACACCCAGTCCTGCACGTCTCCGCAGGCGAAGACGCCGGGAACCCGCGTCTTCGTCCCATCGTGCGTCAGAATGTAGCCATTCTCGTTCATGTCAAGCTGGCCCGTGAAGAGATCCGAGTTGGGCTTGTGGCCGATGGCGATGAACACGCCGTCTATGGCCGTTTGCGACACCTGGCCCGTTTTCAGGTTGCGCAGCTTGACGCCATTCACCGCGCCCCCTTCCACGCCCAGCACCTCAATGATTTCGCTGTCCCAGGTGAACCCGATCTTGGGGTTGGAGAAGGCCCGCTGCTGCATGATCCTGGAGGCGCGCAGCTCGTTCCGGCGGTGTACGATCGTCACCTTCGTGGCGTAGCGGGTGAGGAACGTGGCTTCTTCCATAGCGGTGTCGCCGCCGCCGACCACGATCAGCTCCTTGCCGCGGAAGAAGAAGCCGTCGCAGGTGGCGCAGGCGGAGACGCCTCTCCCCATCAGCGCCGCTTCCGAGGGCAATCCCAGGAGCCGCGCCGTGGCGCCGGTCGCGATGATCAGCGCCTTGGCGAAGAAGGTATCGGACTCCTCCACGACAACCTTGAACGGCCGCTGGGACAGGTCAACGGAGGTCACCTGGCCCGTCACGTAGCGAGCGCCGAAACGCTGCGCCTGCTCCTTGAACAGCGTCATGAGCTCCGGGCCCTGGATGCCCTGGGGAAAGCCGGGGTAGTTCTCCACGTCCGTCGTGATGGTGAGCTGGCCTCCGGGGGTGAGGCCTTCGATCACCAGGGGGCGAAGCTCCGCCCGGGCTGCATACAGGGCGGCGGTGTCGCCCGCAGGCCCCGAGCCTATAACGATGACGTTCTCAACGATGTTGTTGCCGTTCATGCTGTCCTTTCAATCACGGGGCCGCAGTGTAGGACGCCCCGGACATGGGTTTCGCGCTGCCTACCCTTGACGGCAGCGGCATGGAAGCCGCACCTCTAAGGGTGCGGCAGAAGACCTTCTCGTTTCTGGAAGTAAGATGCGCCTGTTTACCGCAGGGGTTCAGGGGCTACACGCGCGGCGGCAGGTCCCTGGTCATGGCCTCCAGGCGGGCGATGCGCTCTTCCAGGGGAGGGTGTGTAGAGAACAAGCGGACAAGCCCCGCTCCGCTCAGGGGGTTCACGATGAACAAGTGGGACACAGGCTCCAGCCGCTCCGGAGAGGCGTCCATGTGCCTGACCTCGTTCCCCTTCTTCAGCTTGCGCAGCGCGTTGGCGAGCGCCATTGGGTTGCCGGAGGTGTACGCGCCGGTCTTGTCTGCCTGGTACTCCCGCGTGCGGGAGATAGCAAGCTGGACCATCGTGGCGACCAGCGGCATGACGATGGCGATGACCAGCAGGCCGATGATGTTCCCGCCCCTGCCCTCCCGGTCTCGATCTCCGCCGCCGAAAATGGCCGCCCACTGCGCGGCATAGGCGATCATTGAAATAGCCGTGCCGATGGCCGCCACGACCGTCATGATGAGCGTGTCCCGGTTGCCCACGTGGGCCATCTCATGTGCGATGACGCCGCTCAGTTCCTCTTTGGACAGCAGACGCATGATGCCTTCCGTCACGGCAATGGAGGCGTGCTTCTTGTCCCGGCCCGTGGCGAAGGCGTTGGGCGCGTCGTCGTGAATGAGGAAGACCTTGGGTTTGGGCAGGCCCGCCAGGTGCACCTGCTCCTCCACAATCCTGTGGAGCTCAGGCGCGTCCTCCGGCGTCACCGCTTTGGCCCGGGCCAGAGCCAGCACCAGGCGGTCGCTGAACCAGTACCCGATGAAGTTCATGCCCAGAGCGATGACCAGAAAGAACATGATCCCGCCTATGCCGCCCATCATATAGCCGACGAGCAGCAACAGCGAGGTCATAAGCGTGATCAGAAAAAACGTTTTGATGGTGTTCATACCAAGTCCCTCTGTAGCCGCATATGGGTGTGACGGCGGGAATCCCCCCGCCGCCAAGGCTCTGCAGCTACGATACGTATTATACAACGGCAAAGGCCCCGCCTTTGCAATGGGAATTGCCACCACGAGGGTAGCGTGTCCCCAGCAGGTGAGCACAGAGTTGGGTCTCGCCGAGGTTGGCTCCCTCGGGCAGCGCTACAGCCTGGGGTCCACGGGCTCGCTCTCCAATGCCAGCACGGCAAATGCGCACTCGTGCACGCGGTACAGCGGCTCGCGCTGCACGAACCGTTCCAGGCCTTCGACGCCGAGGGCGAACTCGCGTAGGGCCAGCGACCGCTTGGCGGCCAGACTGCGCTGCCGCAGCCGCTCCAGGTTGTCCGGCAGCGTGTACTCCGGCCCGTAGATGATCCGCAGGTATTCGGCGCCCCGGCATTTCACCGCCGGTTGCACGAGCCCCCGTTGTCCCGTGGTGACGAAGCTCAGTGGTTTGACTACCATGCCCTCGCCGCCACCTGCCGTCGTCTCTTCCCACCACGCCGTGGCGGCGTTCTCACTCGCTGGGTCGTCCAGGTCGACCACTAAATGGCGTGTGGCGCAGACGAGGCCCGGCGCGGCCTCCGCCAGCCGGGTGGCGACCGCCATGTGCCAGGTGTGCTCACGGTCGGTATGCACCTTGCCTTCGGTGGCAAGCAAGTGAAACGGCGCAAGCCTGAGATCGGCCAGCCCACGCACCGGCCAGCAGTAGCGCCTGTACGCATCAACGTACCGCTCGGCAAGATACAGGCGCCCTCGGTACGCAGCCGCGACTTCCGCAACGTCGATTCCCCGGGCTTCCGCCCGTTCCAGGGCCGGCATCAGCGCGCTCAGGCCATGGCGCGCGGCCGCGCCGACCGCGGCGTACTGGCCGCGAATCAGCTCCTGCGCCTTGGCAGACCAGGGCATGAGCTCGCAATCAAGCACCGCCCAGTCTGTCCTCAGCTCTTCCCAGATTCCTGCAGCCTCGAAGGCGGCCCGGACCGCGCCGAGAAACTCCGCCTCCAATCTTGGGTCTTCGAAGAAACGACGCCCCGTCCGCGTGTAGCAGACACCCGCCTCATTACCCCCCATGCCGAACCGGCGGGCGATGACGCTTGCGTCTTTCGCCACGATCACCACAGCCCGGGACCCCATGTGCTTCTCTTCGCAGACCACCTGCCGCACGCCGTTCTGGCGGTAGTAGCTGAATGCTTCCGACGGGTACTCCAGGCAATCCGGACGTTGGCTCGTCTCGACAGGCGCCATAGTGGGTGGCAGATACACGAGCAAGCGGGGATCGATGGCAAAGCGGCTCATGACCTCCAGCGCGGCGGCCGCGTTCTCCTCTCGCACCGTGACATTGCCCCGCAGCCGTGTGCCCACTACCCGCTTGCCCATTACATCATCAATGTCCAGCAAATACTCGGGGCGCAGATCTCCCGCAGGTGCTCCCTCGGTCGCTGCAAGCGCAGGGAAGGGCTTCGCCGGCGTGTAGTACTCCCGCGCTGCTGGGACCGAAACGATCTCCTGCTCGGGGTAGCGGAGGGCGGTGAGCTTGCCGCCGAAGACGCAGCCTGTGTCTATGTTGACCGTGCGGTTGAGCCTGGCGGGGTCCACTACGGGCGTGTGACCGTAGACCACCAGCGCATCGCCCCGGTAGTCCACTGCCCAGTTCTGCCGCACCGGGAGGCCGAACCCGTCTATCTCCCCCGTCGTCTCGCCGAAGAGGCAGAAGTCGCGCACGCGGGCCGAGGCGCGGCCCTGGTACGCCTCCTTCACCCCCGCGTGGGCGACAACGAGCTTGCCGCTGTCCAGCACGTAGTGGCTGATCAGGCCGTCCAAAAAGGCCGTGACTTTCTGTATGAACTCAGGCGGCTCTTTCTCCAGTTGGGCAAGCGACTCCTCCAGGCCGTGCGTGACCTCCACATCGCTGCCGCGCAGTTTGCGCACCAGCTTTGCCTCATGGTTCCCGGCCACATAGAGCGCGCCGCCGGATTCGACCATCCCCATAGCCAAACGGAGCGCCTTGGTCACGCCCGGTCCGCGGTCCACCACATCGCCGAGGAATACCGCCTTGCGACCCTCGGGATGCGTTACGCGGTACTGCGCCGTCGCCGTGTCGTCCCCGACTTCGACGCGATACCCAAGGCGTTCCAAGAGCGCATACAGCTCGTCGAAACAGCCATGCACGTCGCCGATAATGTCGAATGGGCCGTGGTCGGCCTTCCGGTCTACCCACGACGGCACCCGCTCGATGGTGACCTCCTCGACCTCCCCTTGGGAGCTCAGCACCGTGACATAGCGAAAGCCCTCCCGTTTCAGAGACCGGAGCGACCGGCGGAGCTGCTCCGCCTGCCGGCGGACGACGTGCGGCCCGAAGGCGCGGTCGGGGCGGTTGCGGTTGCGGGCTACGCACACTGCTTCGGGCAGGTCCAACACAATGGCCACGGGCAGGCAGTCGTGCTCGTGCGCCAGCGCCACCAGCGGTTTGCGCGCCTCCGGTTGGACGTTCGTGGCGTCAACGACGGTGAGCCGCCCTCCTGCCAGCCGCTTCCCGGCGATGAAGTTGAGGACGTCGAACGCATCTTTGGTCGCCGCCTGGCTGTTCGGATCATCCGCCACCAGGCCACGGCAGTAGTCAGAGGAGAGGACCTCCGTCGGCTTGAAATGCCGTGCGGCGAATGACGACTTACCGGAGCCGGAGGCGCCGATCAGGACGACAAGGCTCAGCTCAGGGATGGTGACGTTCATCGGGTGAAGACCCCCATCTGAGTGGGAGCGCCCAGCCTTGCGTCCTCAAGCCCAACGGGCAGAAAGCGGACGTTATACCCACGGCGCGCGGCGACCGCCTGACCCCAGGTCTGGAACTCCGCGCGCGTCCACTCGAAGCGGTGGTCGGGATGGCGGCGGCTTCCAGCCGGAAGCGATGGGAACAGCCTGTTGTACTCGACGTTGGGCGTAGTGATGAGGATGGCTCCGGGCCGGGCTGCGCCGAACAGCGCCTCTTCGAAGGCGTCCAGGCGTGAAGCGTCAATGTGCTCTATCACTTCTATTGCCACGGCCGCGTCGTACCCGGCAAGACGCTTGTCCCGATATGTAAGCGAGCCGTGCAGGAGCTGGACGCGCTCCTTCTGCGCCGCGGGCATCCGTTCAAGGTGCAGCCGGCCGGCGGCGACTTCAAGCCGCCGGTGCGCCACGTCCAACCCCGTGATTGCTCGGAATGCAGGGTCGTCAAGCAGCGCGCGTATGAGCCGCCCCTCGCCACAGCCAAGGTCGAGCACACGCTGCGCGCCCAACGCCCTCAGCTCTGCCAGCACCGCCTCGATTCGCAGATCGGCGAGGCGCAGCGGCGCCTCCATCTGCTCCTCTGCCGAAGGCGGACGGACCGCAGAATCTCCGGCCTCGGCCTCGTCGGCTTCCAGCAGCCGGGCAAGCGCCTGGAGGACCAGACTGCGCTGATGCTTCAGGTACCGCTGGGAGATCAGCTCGCGCGAGGGATGGGTCGCCAGCCAGCCCTCCCCAAAGCGCACCAGCTTGGCCACCTCCTCGTCGCCCACCCAGTAGTGCTTGTTGTCGTCCAGCACAGGGATGAGCACATACAGGTGGGCGAGCAGGTCCTTCAGCCGCCCCGTGCGCTGGAGGCGGACCCCCGCGTACCGGCTCAGGCCCCACTCAGGGAACCGCGTGTCCAGCGTGATGGGCTGGACCTTGACGTCATAGCCCAACGGCTCGAACAGCGTTCGGACCAACTGCGCGCCCTCGGACGATGGGACGACTGGAAGCTCAGCTTCCAAGGGGACAGCCTGCTCCACCAGGTGAGGACGCTCTTTGCTGCGTCCCGCGAGGGCGCTGCCGAACACCGCCGCGATGGCTACGCTGAGGTAAGACGACGCCACGTAAGGGCGGTCGTTGACGTACTGCTCCAGCGCTTGCGCTTCGCCGGCGCCCGGCTTGCCGCGCACCAGTCCAATGGGGTCGACATCCAGCGCCAGGGCCACGGTGCAACGGTCGGCTGTCGCCTCGGGGTAGAAGACGTGGGCGCGGCCAAACGGCAACGCGAACGATTGGAACCGGCCGGGGTTCTTCTGGACAAGATAGCCGAGGTCGGTGGCGGGCGTATATCCGGCGGAGATAGTAAGCAGCATGACGACATTCTAGCGCATCCTATCCCTCGCACAAGGTCGCTACTTGAACGAGCCCTGCCTACTGCGCCTCAGCCCCTGAAACGCTTGCCGCCCTGGGTGCGATTTCCCCCGGTTTCTTCAGCGTCAACGTGATGGGCACCGCCAGGAGGGACACCAAGCCCATGACGATGAACGCCCAGCGGTAGCTGCCCGTCACGTCGTACACTGCGCCGGTGGCCACCGGCCCCACGATGCCGAAGATGGCCGTGAGCGTCATGCTGACGCCGATGATGGAGCCGTACGCCTTGCGCCCAAAGTAGTCGGCGATCATGGAAAAGCGTATGGGCACCGTGCCGCCGTGGCCCGGGGCGTACAGCAGCAGGAACAAGGCTATCTGCCATGCGTGAAAGATCGTGCCGAAGGCCAGCGACCCCAGGCCCAGCAGCAGGTATGTGAGGGCAAGCAGCTTCCGCTTGTCCACGTAGTCCGCCATGAAGCCCAGCACAAACCGCCCTATCAGGTTGAGCACAGAGATGAGCAGCAGCACCATGCCGGCGATGGCGGGGGAGATGCCGTAGCTCTCCAACCCAGGGATGGCGAACACGATGACCGTGGACATGATCATGCCGGATAGCCCCATGCCCAGCACAATCTGCCAGAAGACCCGTGTCTTCATGATCTGCTTCACGCTCATCCCGGGATCGGCGACGGCCTGCGGCCCGTTCTTGCGCGCCGCCGTTTCCTGGCCTGAGCTCTGCCCGACTGCTGCGGCAACTTCGCCATCGGGGAGCAGGCCGTAGTCCTCCGGGCGGCGGCGCAGCATCAGCGCGGCAGGGATGCCCACCAGCACCGTGCCCACCCCAATCCAGTCCATGATAACCCGCCACCCGTAATGGGCAATGGCCCACACCAGGAGCGGGGCCATGATGCCGCCCAGCCCGCCGCCGGAGAAGGCGATGGTCATTGCCCGCCCGCGGTACCTGGAGAACCAGTTGCCCACGACGGCGGTGCTGGCCACCATGGAGGCAAAGGACATCCCCACGGCGATGGTGCTGAAGGCCAGGTAGAAGGCGAGCAGCGAGTGAATGCGCGCCAGCCAGAAGAACCCCAGCGCGGTGATCACAGTGCCGACAATCATGACGCCTTTGCCGCCGTACCGGTCCACCAGGAAGCCGACGAACGGCCCGATGGTGCCCGACTCCGTGCGCTGCAGCGACAGCGCCGTAGCGGTGGCGGCGCGGCTCCAACCGAACTCGTTGACGATGGGGTTGAAGAAGGCCGAGAAACCGTAAAAGAACGTCCCGGAGGTGTAGAAGGCCTGGATTGCCGAGGCAAGGGCGATCCACCAGCCGAAGAAGACCTTTGGATGTTTCTTTGCGGGCAGGGCGGCAACAAGAGGTGATGTGGCTTTGCTCATAGGTCAGGAACAGCTTTCAACGACGGCATCGCCCTGGAGACGCGGGCTTGCTATGGGGAGCGGCGAAGGAGTAAGGAGGCCTGCTGTCTAGGGAGGCATAGGGCTGGGCGGTTAAAGGGCAGTCCCCACCACCAGGTCCACCATCTGGCCCGTGTCGTGGACGGGGTACTGCACCGTCTCCATGGAGAACCCCTCCTCCCGCAGCAGCTGCGCCCACGTATCCCTGGAGTAGATGCCCACAACGTGGTGGTCTTCCTCCACGCGCACCCGGCCTCCCTCGCTGAAGAGATAGAAGAAGACCCACTCCAGACGCTCGTCGGAGGGGTCAGGGTCGGACACGTGCTCGATGAAGGTCAGCTCAGGCGTCACATGCTTCCTTATAGCATACACCATGTGCGTGCCGGGGAAGGTCTCCTTGAACCAGTCGGGGGCGGCAATGAAGACGCCGCCTGTGTCTAGATGCGCCCGCGCCGTGGCTATAGCGGCGCGCAAGTCGTCGCGGGTGAGCATGTAGTTGATGGCGTCGTGCACCAGGACAGCCTTGAAGGTGCGCCCCAGCCGCAGCGTGCGCATGTCCCCTACCAGGTGCTCCACACCCGGGTTGAGGCGGATGGAGTTGGCCAGCATCCGTTCGGAGATGTCTATGGCCGTGGTCTGGAACTCGTTTGCGAAGTGGTGCAGGTTATGGCCGCCGCCGACGCCCAGTTCCAGGATGGGGTGTCTGCCTGGCCCGAGCCTGGCCCGCAACACGTTGCGCCAGTGCTTGGACTCCTCCGCGTACTCCTGGGGCGAACTGATGGTGTCCCACAGATGAGCGAACTCGCCATACATGCGGTTCAGCGTGCGGCCCCCTTGTTGAACGGACGGGGCCTTGAGAAGACCGGGGAGTTCGAGCGAGGATTTAGGGCTGTTCCCGGAGGTAGCCGAATGAGAAGGGTTGGTCATGTCAGTGCCGGCTACCTGACGCCCCTTAGGAACTCCAGGAGCGCCCCAATGAACAGCGCAGGCCGGTCGCCGTGCACCTGGTGGCCCGCGCCTGGGATGTCCACAGACTTGAAGGCGGGCAGCGTCCGCGCCAGGCGGTCAACCACCGGTTGGGGCACCAGGTCGCTATCGCCGCCGCGCACCAGCAGGAAAGGGCGTGTGATTGCTTCGGCGCAGGGCCAGAGCCGGGCCGCGCCCCATCCGTTGGTGTCTGCCTCGCGCAGCGCCGGGTCCCACTTCCAGCCCCACTTGCCGCTGGGGTACTGCCGGAGCTGGTTGGCCATGCTGCCGCGAAGCTGCTCGGGCGAACGCCTGGGGTTGAGCTTGTGGGCAGCCTGGACGAAGTCCTCAAAAGTGTCCGTCTCGGTGGGAAGCTGCCGCCAGCCGAAACCCATCGGCTCCCGCGCTGTCTCCGGGGCCATGTCCACCATCACCAGCGCCTTGATCTTCCCGATGTTC
>JACQUI010000150.1 GCA_016210395.1 Chloroflexota bacterium
GCATGAAAATGGGGCGGCGCATGGTCATTGTAGAACATCCGAATCAGGATTCCATAGAATACGCTGATGGTAGGCATGTAGCAACAATACTACGCATTTACGGGCCTTGTGGCAATCTGGCAAGGTTCCTGCTGCCAGACGCTCGCCCGCCCTGCTATACTTGCCTCACCCCTCAATGCAAAGGCGCGCTGATGCTGCTCGGCTCCCTTGACCTGCTCCTGAACGATCCCCTAACGTTTCTCAAAGTCTTCCCCATCGTCCTTGCCGCCGTCGGCTCCGCCATGCTGGCGGGCATCACCGTGCACGAGGCCAGCCATGCCCTCGTTGCTTTCCGTCTCGGCGATTACACGGCCAAATCACTGGGAAGGCTGTCCCTGAACCCTATCCGCCACCTGGACCCCATGGGCACCATTATGCTGGTGTTCGTTGGGTTTGGCTGGGGCAAACCTGTGCCCGTGAACCCGTTCAACGTTGCGGGCGGGCGCAAAGGGCTTGCCATTGTCTCCGCCGCCGGGCCGGTCTCCAACCTGCTGGCCGCTTCCCTTTTCGCCCTGCCTTTCAAGCTCGGCCTGCTCTCTCCGGGAACACCTTTCTCCTTCTTTTCCCCTTTGGATGAAGGCGTGTCGGGTGTCATGGCCCTGCTCTTTCGCTTGGCCATTCAGTTAAACCTGGTCCTGGCGGTGTTCAACTTCATCCCCATCTTCCCGTTGGACGGCTCCAAGGTCGTGCTGGGCCTTCTCCCCGAACAGGCTGCGCGCCGCTTTGCCCGCCTGGAGCCGTACGGACCGGTCATCCTCATATCCGTTCTTGCCCTCGATGCCTTTACCCACATTGGCTTGCTGAGCCGGGTTCTCATACCTGTGGTAAACTACCTGGGAAAGATTATTCTTGGCGTTGATGTGTTCTAGGTGGTTTCGTGATACTGTGCGGCCTGCCAGGAGCGCAAGGCCACGCGGAGGTAGACGTGGACAAGATTGCGATCATCGGCCTGGGGCTCATCGGCGGTTCCATTGGCCTTGCTCTCAAAGAACAGAAGGACCCCAAACTCCAGGTCATCGGCTTCGACGCAGAGGTAGACATCGGGACCAAGGCGCAGAAGCGCGGCGCTGTGGATAAGGCCGTCTGGCGGCTTCCCGAAGCGGTGGAAGGCGCCCAGATCGTGATCATCGCCACGCCCGTCCTGGCCATCCGGGAGGTCCTCCAGACTATCGCCGAGATGCTCCAACCCGGGGCCGTCGTCACGGACACCGGCGGCACCAAAAGCGCCGTCATGGCCTGGGCGAAGGAGTACCTGCCCCAGGGCATCAGCTTCATTGGCGGCAACCCGCTGACCGGAAAAGACGTGGTGGGCATCGAGAAGGCCAGTCCGGCCCTGTTCCATAACTCGCGCTATGTCCTCATCCCCGACAAAGCCGCACACGGGTCTGCGGTGCAAGCGGTTGTTGACCTCGTATCCACCACGTTGAAAGCCAAGCCCTACTTCATGGACGCGGACGAGCACGATAGCTACGCCGCAGCAGTCACTCACCTGCCCATGCTCCTTGCCCAGACCGTCGTTGGGGCCACGTCGAAAAGCCCCTCGTGGAAGGAGATGTCGCGCCTGGCCGCTTCCGGCTTTGAAGCCTCCTCCTCCCTGGCAGGCGCCGACCCCCTGAACAACCTGGACATATGCATCACCAACCGGGAGGCCATTGTCCACTGGGCAAACGAGGCCATCCGCGAGATGGCCCGCTTCCGGGACCTGGTGAGCGGCTCCACCAACGAGGCGGGCGCTGAGGCCCTGGGCACAGCCCTGGCAAGAAGCTGGGAGGCCCGGGAGGTCTGGCACACCAAGTACCTTGAGGGAGACATCAGCGACGATGCCCCGGCGCGTCCTTCCATGCCGTCGCCCGGCGAGCAGCTCGCCGACTTCATGATCGGGGCCAAGCTTCGTGAGCGGTACCAGCAGATGTTCAAGCTCAATGAGACGAAGGAGCAGGAGCGCCGCCAGCGCCGGTTCCGGAGGGCGTAGCCTGCTGTCTCTCTGCGAAGAACGCCGCCACTCGGTCCCGTTTGTGGCGGCCGGTCGCCCCTTCTCGTAGATGGGGAGCGATTCGACCCCAGGTCGAATTGACCTGGACACGCGGATGGGCTATACAATGGGTATCCTGCCCGAGGGCACCCAGTGCACCCACACGCAACAAGGGCCGACGGCGCCCACCCCCCTGCCCTGCTCGTCGTCATCTCCGGCCCATCCGGGGTTGGCAAAGACGCTGTGTTGGAACGCATGAAAGGCACGGGCCGCCCCTGGCGCTTCATCGTCACCGCCACGACGCGCCCCAGGCGGCCCGCAGAGCGCGACGGCGTGGACTATATCTTTATGACGCCTTCCGATTTTGAAGACCTCTTGATCAAAGACGGTTTTCTGGAGCACGCCCTGGTGTACGGCCGCTACTACGGCGTCCCGCGCGACCAGGTGGAGCATGCGCTGGCCTCCGGGAAGGACGTGGTCCTGAAGACCGACGTCCAGGGCGCGGCGACGCTGCGGAGCAAGATGCCCGGCGCTCTCCTCATCTTCCTTGCGCCGCCTGACCTGCCGGAGCTGGAGCGCCGCCTGCGGGAGCGCAAGACCGACTCCGCCGCCGACATCGAGCGTCGCATCGCAACGGCAACCCATGAGTTGGGGCACCAGGCCGACTTCGACTACGTGGTGGTGAACCATACCGACTGCCTGGACCAGGCCGTGGGGGAGATCGAAGGCATCATGGCGCGGGAGAAGGAGAGGCGTTCTCTTCCATCCCCCCTTGGGGGGGAAGGCTAGGATGCAGGGAAGTGAAAAGCCCCTTCCCTCTCGAAGGGGGAATGCCAGGATAGGGGTCACCCCCCTTCGCGCCGTCGTCTTCGACTTCGACCTCACGCTTGCCGATACCCGCCAGGGCATCGTCCAGTGCGTCAACTACGCCCTGGAGGGCATCGGCCTGCCCGAAGTGAGCTACGAGACCGTCGCCGCCACCATCGGCGACGGCCACCGCGACCGTTTCCTGCTGCTGGCAGGCGCGCAACATGCCGCCCGCTTCGATGAGTACGCCGCCCTCTACCAGCAACGCTCCCACCAGGTCATGGAGGCCCTCACCTTCTTCTACCCGCCCGCGCCGGCAGTCGTACGCGCCCTCAAACAACGTGGGCTGAAGCTGGCTATCGTCTCCTCCGCCTTCCACCTGCGTATCGAGCAGACTCTTGGCAAGACCGGCCTGCGCGATTGCTTCGACGTCATCGTCGGCTACGACGACGTGCCTGCCTACAAGCCCGACCCCTACGGCCTGCTGGAGGCGCTGCAACGCCTCGGCTGCGCCCCCGCCGAAAGCCTCTACGTCGGCGACCACACCATTGACGCCGAGACCGCCCAGCGCGCAGGCGTCCCATTCGCCGCCGTCCTCACTGGCATGACGCCACGGGAGGCCTTCGTCCCCTACCCGTCTGTAGCTATACTACAAGACCTGGAAGGTCTACCCGGCCTCTTGAATCATGCCCAGCGCCCCGGAGGTGAGCCATGACCGACATGTCCCTAATGGAAGCCCTTCGCGTCCAGCGTTCCATTCGCAGCTTCAGCAGCAGACCAGTGCCCGAAGAGGCTCTTCGCGCGGTGCTGCGGGCCGCCACGTGGGCACCCAGCGCAGGCAACCGCCAGCCGTGGCGCTTCGTGGTGGTGCGCGATCCGGCCGCCAAGCGGCAGATCGGCCTGTGGTACGACGACTCCTCCCGCGCCACCTACGGCAACAGGCCCGGCGCAGCAGGCAGCCAGCCCACCTTCTCCGATTCGCCGGTGATCATCCTGGTCTGCATTGACGCCGTCTCCACCAACCCCGGCCCGCGCAGCGACTTCTACCGTGGCGCGTCCATCTTCCCCGCCATGCAGAACCTGATGCTTGCCGCCACCGCCCTCGGCCTCGGCACTCGCCCCACAACGATGCACCGCCACCACGAGACCGACATCAAGCGGCTGCTGGGCATCCCTGATTCCGTGGACGTCGCCGCAATCGTTCCCCTGGGCTACCCGGGCGATGGCGAGCATTTTGGCGGCAAGAAGCGCAAGCCCCTCTCTGAGGTTGCCTTTGACGGCGCCTGGAGCAAGCCGCTTTCGCGGTAAGGTACACGCCAATGGGTTTCGGCTTGGGTTGTGCAGTGAGCAAGCCGCACTGTCATTCTTGAGCGAGGTGGTCAAATACCTTCCTTCCCAATCTCGCTCCGGCTCGCGAAGAATCCCTCACGACCAATTGCCTACCGGCAGGGCCACGGCAGTGGCCCGTCGCTCGCATTCCCGAAAAGCCCTTTGGCCCAGGAGCACCGAAAGACCCTGTTCTCTAGAAGGAAACCATAGGCAATCAGGCTTTCCTTTGCTAAACTGCATTGGCACATAATCTGCCCGCATGCCCGTATGTCCGTACCCAGGAGCAGCCCATGGCCCTTACCCCCGAACAGGTGAAGCACGTCTCCGCCCTTGCCCGCGTGGCCCTGACCCCAGAGGAGATGGACCGGTACCGCGCCCAGATGGACGTCATCCTGGACAACTTCCGCGTCCTCCAGGAGGTGGATACGGAAGGCATCCCGCCAACAGGCCACTCGGTGCCTCTCAACACCGTTATGCGCGAGGACGAGCCCGGGCCGTCGTCGCCCAAGGAAGACGTGCTGGCCAACGCCCCACGACGCGAGGAGGACTACTTCCGCGTGCGCGCCGTGCTGGAGGAGTGAGGCCGTGGCTTACGATGAAGCCCTTGCCAACCGCATCCGCATGGCCCTTGCCGGGCGTCCAGGCGTCACCGAGAAGGAGATGTTCGGCGGCGTATCCTTCATGGTGGACGGCAAGATGTGCGTGGGCGTCCAGAAGGACGACCTGATGCTCCGCGTCAGCGAGGAGCAGTTTGCCGAAGCGCTGCGCAGGCCACACGTCCGCCCCATGGACTTCACCGGCCGCCCGATGGTCGGCTTCCTGTACGTCGCGCCCGCTGGGTGCGAGGCCGACTCGGATCTGCGTGTCTGGGTGAACATGGCCTTCGCCCATGCCCAGTCGCTGCCGGCAAAGAAGACATCGAGGAAAAGGAAACTGTAGGGAGACGGAAGGTGATTCGCCGCAGGTTCACGACACATTCCCTGCTCCAGGAGGCTGCCGCGCTCAAGATAGAGCTAGCAAATGCGCCCTCCATTGAGCGCTATCTCCACGAGTACCCGGACCTGCTCCGGATCGTGAGCCATACACTCAGGGATTCCAGGGGCGCCTTGCCCAGCGCGGCGATGAGGCTGGAGATCGAAGGCGACCCGCGGGAAATTGGAGGAAGGACGCTGGTGTTGCGCATCCTGCAACAAGTTGATTCCGCCCTGTCTGAGAGCCTCCAGGCCTGGAACGACAGGATCGCTCAGGTGTTGCGCTATTCAGACGGTTGGTTTCATGTCAGCCTGGACCTCCGGAGCGGAGCGAGTCTACAGGCGTAAGGCGAAGTGGCGTATCCCAGCAAAGGCCTTGCGCGCCTGCCCTCTTGCGGGGCGGCAAGTGCAAAAGAGAACAGAAATGGTCCGGCGTACGGTCAAAGCTCAGGACACGGGCAAGTCCCTCATCAACGATGTGGCTGGTCTGGGCATACCTGTTGTCAACCCAGCCGAAGTCTTGGGCTACCTGGGTAAGCACCCCGATCTCGTTCCAGTGGTGGGCCGGATGGCTCAGGAAGTAGAAAGCGCTCTGCCCGACGCTGCAATTAGGTTAGAATTGGTGCGCGATCCCGAGGACTCGAAAATGGAAACACTGGTATTGTATCTCCAGCCACGAGTCGTAGACTCTACATTCTTCGACCGTCTCGAGGTCTGGAATGAAAGAGTAGCCGAGGCCCTACGTTTCTCAGAAGGCTGGTTCCTTGTCAACCTGGATCTTCGGAGCCACAATCTCGGAGCCGGAATCAAGGATGTTTGACTGGAGGGACTACCTGTCACTCGCTCGCTTCCTAATCCAAAACGCGTCCTATAGCGGTACGGAAGAAGCTGCCCAGCGATCGGCAGTCAGCAGGGCCTACTACGCCACCTTCTGTTTGACCAGGGCGTGGGCAGCAACCAAGACAGCAAATCCGTTTCACGTTGCGAGGAGAAGCGCAGACCATGGAGCGCTCCGGGATTGGCTGAGACGAAACGGCAAGCATAATGAGGCTCAGGTATTGGACCAGCTACGAGATTGGCGTAACCAATGCGACTATGACGATAGCCCCCCGTTGCCCCTTCAAGCGGTCTCTGCTCTAACCATCGAAATGGTGGAGCAAACACTGCAATCTATCGGCATACGCTAGCTTCCCTCACTGCAATGCCAAACAACCTTACATCCCTCACCATCCGCGAGGCCCGGCGGCTCCTGGACGCCCGCCAGGTGTCGTCTGTCGAGCTGACCCAGGCGTTCCTGGATCGCATCCAGCAGGTGGAAGACCGCGTCAAGGCCTACGTCACCCTCACGCCTGAGCTTGCCCTGGAGCAGGCACGCGCCGCAGACAGGCGCATCGCCGGGGGAAGCGCCGCGCCCATGACCGGCATCCCCCTCCAGATCAAGGACAACATGTGCACGCGTGGCGTGCGCACCACGTGCTCCTCGCGCATGTTGGAAAACTTCGTCCCGCCCTACAACGCCACCGTCGTGGAGCGCCTCAACGCTCAAGGCGCGGTCATGCTGGGCAAGGGCAACATGGACGAGTTCGCCATGGGGTCATCCACGGAGAACTCAGCGTTCTTTCCAACGCGCAACCCCTGGGACCTAGAGCGCGTCCCCGGCGGCTCCAGCGGCGGCCCGGCGGCAGCCATCGCCGCTGCCGAGGCGATGGGTTCCCTCGGCTCCGACACCGGCGGCAGCATCCGCCAGCCCGCCGCCCTGTGCGGCGTCGTTGGCATGAAGCCCACCTACGGCGTTGTCAGCCGCTTCGGTCTGGTTGCCTTCGCCTCGTCCCTGGACCAGATCGGCCCCTTCGCCAGGGATGTCGGCGACTGCGCTCTGCTGCTCTCCGCCATCTCCGGCCACGATAGGCGCGACTCCACCTCCCTGCCGAATCCGCCCCAGGACTACGCCGCCGCCCTCACCGGCGACGTGCGCGGCCTGCGCATCGGCGTCCCCAAAGAGTACTTCGCCGAGGGCATTGACCCCGAGGTGGAGCGGACCGTCAGAAGGGGCATCGGCATCCTGGAGGGGCTGGGCGCGAAGGTGGACTGGGAGGTCTCCCTGCCTTCCACGCGCTTCGCGCTGGCCGTGTACTACATCCTTGCGCCATCCGAGTGCTCGGCCAACCTGGCCCGCTACGACGGCGTCAAGTACGGCTACTCCGACCACACCGCTGCCAGCATGTGGGAGGAGTTGGAGCGCACGCGACAGGGCGGCTTCGGCCAGGAGGTGAAGCGGCGCATCATGCTGGGCACCTACTCGCTGTCCTCCGGCTACTACGACGCCTACTACCTGAAGGCCCAGAAGGTGCGCACGCTCATCACCCGCGAGTTCCAGGAGGCCTTCCGCAAGTACGACGTGCTGGTGACGCCCACGTCTCCTACCGCCGCCTTCCGCCTGGGCGACAAGACCGGCGACCCCCTTCAGATGTACCTGAGCGACGTCTGCACCATCCCTGTGAACATCGCCGGCCTGCCGGGACTATCGCTGCCCTGCGGCTTCGCCGGCGGGCTGCCCGTGGGCATGCAGATCATTGGCCCCGCCCTGGGCGACGCCGCCGTCCTGCGCGCCGCCCACGCCTACGAGCAGGCAACGCAGTGGCATACCCGGTGGCCGGAGCTATGAGGTTACCATGAACGTTACACAAAGCCGAAGCGAAATCTATCTTCTGGATGGCATTCTCCAGCCTCTCAAAGAAAGACAGGCAGGCGATAGTCAAGAGACTCCTGGAAGACCCGAGTTCCTGGAGGACCTTCTTGATGTGGCGCTCATGGAGCAACGCAAGGGAGAACCCTCACGTCCGTTTCGGGAGTATCTTGCGGAACGCGGGACAAGAGCAAGCTAGTGGCCTACGTCCTTCGCGTGCTGAGGTCTGCAGAGAAGGACCTGGATAGCGTACCCCCTGCAATGCGACGCAGGATATCTCAGTGATTGCTGGCCCTGGAAAAAGAACCTCGTCCTCAGGGCGTTCTCAAACTTCGCGGGAGGGATGAGTACCGAATCCGTATCGGGGACTATCGAGTGCTATTCCTGGTGGACGACCAGTCCCGGACCGTGACCATCGTTGCAGTTGTGAACAGGCGCGACGCCTACAAGTAAGGCTGCAATTTAAGATTCACACCCTTTAGAGGAGCACTATGCCCTACATGTTCGTGCGCATCACCCTCAGCAGCTTCGATTCGTGGAAGGCGGCCTGGGACAGCCCGGACCAAGTCCAGGTCCGCAAGGCCTACGGCTGCAAGAGCGCCCGTATCTTCCGAGGCAACGAGAGCACAGACGAAGTCATTATCCTCACCGAATGGGACGACATCGGCGGGGCAAAGGACTGGGGCATCTCCGATGAGCTTCGAGAGCTGATGACGCACACGGGAGGCGCAGGCCGCCCCGACGTGCTCTATCTGAACGACGTGACAAAGGGTTAGGCGATTGCGAAGAATCTGTCATTCTAGAGCGAAGCGATCAGACGACCTCCGCTTTCCGTAGCGTTTGCTTCGCGAAGAATCTCTCACGACGTTCGCCTCTCGCAGGGCCGCGGCAGCGGCCCGTCGCCACTCTCATGCAAACGGGGTACAGATGTCCACACAACCTTCCGCCTTCTCCATCCAGATTACGTCCGTTGACCCGGACCCCTCTCGCGAAGGGCAAGGCGGCGCGCCCCTCATGCTGCACACCACGCGCGGCGATATCCGCGCCGCCTTCCACCAGTCGCCCACCCCCCATGCGGGCATCGTCTGGGTGTGGGGCGCCAACGGGGGCCTCGAAGGCCCCGCTGAGGGCATCTACGGCCGCCTGGCCGACCACCTTGCGGGCGAGGGCATCTCCTCCATACGCGTGGACTACCGACAGCCCAGGAACCTCATGGAGTCGGTCATGGATACGCTGGCCGGCGTCTCCTTCCTCAAGGCCAGGGACTACACCTCCATCGCCCTCGTAGGCCACTCCTTCGGCGGCGCAGTCGTCATCTCCGCTGCGCCCCTCAGCCCCGAGGTCAAGGCGGTTGTGTCCCTCTCCAGCCAGACTGGCGGCGCGCAGAACGCCGGCCTCGTCTCGCCGCGCCCGCTGCTGCTGGTCCACGGCGAGGCCGATACGCGCCTGCCGCCGATGTGCTCGCGCTCCATCTACCTGTGGGCAAAACAGCCAAAGGAGCTTGTCCTCTTCCCCGGCGCGGGCCACGGCCTGCGGGAGTGCAAAGAGGAGCTTGATGCCTTGCTCAAGAAGTGGCTGGGGGAGAAGCTCCGCGCCGCGTAGCCGGGTCTCCATCAGGGGTCACAGGGGAAGCGAAACAACCACGGCACTCCGCTGCTAGACGAAGCGCCGTGGTCACTCGACAGGCAACGGGCTATCGGTGCTGGATGGCTTTGGGAGGCCTCTCTCCGAAGCCACGGAACACAGCAAGCCATCCCAGGCCCGTTACGGCCACGAGCGCCCCCGCTAGGAGCAACACGATAACCTGCGCTGCCCCTGAAAGGCCGGCCAGCGCGTAGAGCGCTGCGGCCAACCCTGCGAACATGCGTAACCACTGCTCCGATCTGTGCATGCGGGGCCGTCCATCCCGGTAGGTGATGCCGCCGCCGAAGACTTTCCCCACCTGCCACGGGGTGCCGAGGGCCGGCAGCAGCCAGCGGTCCAGGCCCCACCAGCCGGCCGTTTTCCACGCCAGGAACACGCCGGCCGCCAGGACGATCATCGTCGCGTTGTTGCCCGGGCCCATGCCGCCCATGGCGAAGTTCCAGTTCATGAACAGGCCGATGAGCGCCGTAATACCCGTGAAGGCGCCGACGATCAGCGCTACGCCCACCATCCACTCGCCAACCGCAACCAGCTTGGCGAACCACGTCCACCAACCCTGGTCGTACATGAGCTGGATTATCTGCCTGTACCAGTCGTAGGCGACCGCCGACCGCCCGTCTGCCGGTACGGTGATCATACGCTCCCAGGCTCCCTTCAGTGCAGAGCCGCCGGCCATCCAGCGATCGTCCTGTACCTTGCCCCAACCGGCGTCAATCCATAGCCAACCGATGTACACGCGCCCAATGAGCCACACCCATGCGAGATCGGTACTGGAGAAGAGGGCGCGCACCCATCCAGGGTCTCGCAACAAGGCCCTTTCCGAGCTGTTGTTCGCCATCATGCACCTCCGAAGGCGCCGGTCTGTCGCAACTGCCCGGCGCCTTCCACCTCACATATCCCTTGTCCAGTAGTGTAATGAGCGATTCCTAGCCGAAAGGCCAGGCGCCCACAAAGGCGGCGTGGAGTCTCGTCAAGCTCCAATGGTATACATGAGGCTCCGCTAACGCCATACGTCATCGCCACTAGATTCGGACCAACCCCTGTACATCCTCCCCCTGTTGCGCTAGGCTATCCCGCATCGTGCCGCCGCCAAAGTCCACTGACCGATGTCTTCTATGTCCGCAATAGCCGCAAGAGGCAAAGGCTTCGTCAGCAAACTCGCCAGCTCCTACAGCACCCTGGGCGACCGCAGCTTCCGCTACTTCTTCTTCAGCAGCGTCAGCATCAACTTCGCCATGTGGTTCCAGATGATTGGGCTGGGCTGGCTGGTCTTCAAGCTCACCAACGATCCCGCCCAGATGGGCATCATCACCGCTGTCCAGGGCGGCGTGCTCTTCTTCCTGTCGCCGCTGGCGGGCGCCCTCTCCGACCGCGTGCACCGCCGGCGGCTGCTCATCATCACCACCGCAATCAGCGCCGTCCAGTCCCTGGCGCTGGCCGCTCTGGTGGGGTCAGGGTCCGCACAGGTTTGGCATCTATACATCTTCGCCGTCCTCGGCGGCGCGGCCGCCTCCGTCAGCCAGCCCGTGCGCCAGGCATTCGTCTACGACCTGGTGGGGCGCGAGGGCATCGTCCGGGCCGTGCCCATCAACAACCTCTCACAGAGCGGCGTTCGCGTGCTGGGACCGGCAGTCGCAGGCATCGTCATCGGCTTCTCCGGCACGGCCAGCGCCTTCTACATCCAGGGCATCCTGACCCTCGTCAGCATGGGCCTTACGGTGATGATCGGCCCTACCAGCCAGGCAAAGCTGGACACCAAAGAAGGGCCGCTGCGTACGCTCAGCCAGGGCATACGCTACGCCGCCGGCAACCCCGCCATCCTGGGGCTCCTCGGCGTCTCTATGGTGCCGGCGCTTCTGGTCTACCCCTACCTGCAGTTCCTGCCTTTCTTCCTGGACAAGCTGGACGCCGGGCCGCGAGGCTACGGCGTGCTGGCCACGGGCGCCGGCTACGGCGGCGTGATCGGCCTCACGATCCTCACCCTGATCGGCGAGGTGCGGCGCAAGGGGGTGTTGCTCCTTCTGGCGCAGGCGCTCTACCCCACGGCTGTCGCGCTGTTCACACTGACCAACAGCTTCCCCCTGGCCATGGCCTGCCTGGTGCTGGCCGGGTTCTTCAACTCCTTCTACATGGCCACACTGAACACCCTATTCCTCATCTCCGCGCGCGAGGACATGCGCGGGCGCGTCATGGCCCTGCACACCATGCAAAGCGGCGTCGGCCCCCTTGGTTCGCTGGCAATGGGGTTCGCCATCAGGCAGTGGGGCCCGTCCGAGGCCATCTTGGGCTTCATGCTTGTCGCCATTGCGCTGGTGGCCTTCGGCGCCCTGCTCTTCGGCTCCGTGCGAAGACTATAGGCAACTCGCCACGGCCTGATGCCACAGCTCCCACCGTGCGGTACAATTGCCCTACACCTGACCGTAACCTCCTCCAGGGGCACGCATGGGCACATTCCGCCAGACCATCGAAATCGGCGATCCCCAGGGCCGGCGCTACGAGCGTGTAGAGGCCCTGGTGGACACCGGCGCCTCCTACACCACGCTCCCCGCTTCGCTGTTACGAAAACTGGGGGTCGAGCCATACGAAGACGTGGAGTTTCACGTGGCCGACGGGCGGCGCGTTGTTCGGAGCATTGGTCAAACGTGGATACGCATTGAGGGGCGTCGTGTCATGACTATCGTGGTCTTTGGTGACGAAGGAGCATCGCCGTTGCTTGGCGCGTATTCCCTGGAAGGTCTGCGGCTGGATGTTGATCCGACTAACCGTCGCCTCGTCCGTACTCCAGGCCTCTTGATGTGAGATGGGCACATTCCGGCAGACCATCGAAATCGGCGATCCCGAGGTCCTGCGCTACGAGGCTGTCGAGGCGCTGGTGGATACGGGCGCGTCTTACACCATCCTGCCCGCCTCGCTACTGCGAAGGCTTGGCGTCACGCCGTTCACACGGAGGCGTTTTCGTCTGGGCGACAATCGCGTCGCTACCCGGGAACTAGGCGAAACTCGGATCAAGATGCACGACGAGATCATCACCCGCATTGTAGTGTTCGGAGAGGAGGGGGTTGTCCTCCTTGGGGCCGATACGCTTGAGGGCTTTGGCCTTGTTGTTGACCCTATTGGCCAACGACTGGTCCCCGTAGAAGGCCTCATGATGCGAGTGCTCGCTGACGAGGGGGAGCACATTGCAAAACGCCGGCTCCCCTGAGGCCCAGCCTATCGTCGCGGCTCTGGGCCCCGACAGCTCCGTGTTCCGCCACGCCCGCGAAGGGCTAGCCCACCTTTTGGACGTTTTGTCGGGGCCCCCTGCCCTGCACGTGCGCTTTGCCTACTGGCAGCGCTCGATGGGCCTCCAGCCGAGCGACGCCCTCGCCAACCAGGACGCATTTCTCCGGCACACCTACCTTGCCGCCGTCGCC
>JACQUI010000162.1 GCA_016210395.1 Chloroflexota bacterium
AAACTCCGCCGGCATCCGCCCCTTCTCCTTCCGGTCCGCCTTCCTGTACCTCCCCCGTAGCGCCTCTGCATACTCGCTCACGCCGCTTCTCCTCATGTTCCCTCCGGGAACATGATTTCTGAAGCAACGTTTACCCCCCTCCAGTAACATTTAGTATGAGTAATACGGCGGCTTATCAGGCATACGTCCGCGTGCTACAATAAGCGTGCGCAGTGAGCGGGAATAGCTCAGTTGGTAGAGCATCTGCTTCCCAAGCAGAGGGTCGGGAGTTCGAGTCTCCTTTCCCGCTCCACTTCCCTATCTGGACTAGCTTTGGAGACCGCAGGCAGATGCGGTCTTTTTTGTTGCCCAAAATCGCGATCCGGCCTTCTGCGGGCGCCTGAGCCTGCTGGTGAATGGCCTGCGTGACCATCGCCGGCGCTGCGCCGCAGGCTGGCCGCCGTCATCAAGGCTCCCCACTTGTTCATAAGGACGCAGGTCTGCCTTCGGAGTAGCCAATGGCCAGCGCCGACCCGCAACGTGGGACCGGCGCTGGCTGCAAACGTCTCGGCGCCTCTATCATGAGGCGTCGCTACCTGATCCCCGAGTTCTATGAGGAGCCGCGAAGATCTGGCGGAGGGACCGTTCGTGGGTCGTCGCTAACACCTTGTGGCGCGTGGCGGGGCTACCGGCCTTACAATGAACACACAATCGCTTGGTGGGTTCCCCCAGGGTGTGGCGCATGAAGCCAGGAGGCGCTATGAATAGCCGCAATGGGCACAGCCCTGAAGAGAAGCAGGAGAGCCTGGCCGCCAGGGTGCGAGGAATAGCCAGGGCCTTCAGGAACACTCCCCGTGCCTTTGGCCTGGTGCGGCGGTGCGGGGCCGGGGTGACGCTCTCCATGATGCTCCTGACGCTGCTGCCGGCATTCCTGCCCGCGGCGCAGGCCTGGGTGGCCAAGCTGATCGTAGACGGCGTCCTGGAGGCCGTCCGCCTGCAGCTTGCCCCCTCGGAAGGCTTTGCCCACGTCGCCCCCTATCTAGGCGTGGAGTTCTTCCTGATCCTGGCGGGCATGGTCATGGGCCAGGCCCGCTCTCTGGTGGAGCACGTGCTCCACGCGCGGCTGACCAACTATGTGAACACCCTCATCATCGAGAAGGCGCTGGCCCTGGACCTGCGGTACTTCGAGGACGGGCAGTATTACGACAAGCTCCAGAACGCCCGCAGGGACGCAGACTCGCGGGCCCTGCGGGTTGTCCTGGACAGCTTTGCTCTGGTGCAGGGCCTGGTAACGCTGGTATCCCTCGGGGCGCTGCTGTTCCGGTTCAGCCCGTGGCTAGCGCTGGTCCTGTTCGGGGCCACTGCGCCGTCGTTCATCGCGCAATCCAACTACGCCCACCTCTCCTTCCGCGTCATAAGCTGGCGGGCGCCGGAGTCGCGGCTGCTGCGGTACCTAGAGGAGGTGCTGACCGGGCAGAGCAGCGCCAAGGAGGTGAAGCTCTTCAGCCTGGGGGACACCTTGCTGGGGCGGTACCACGGGCTGTACTGGAAGTTCTATGCCGAGGACCGTGCCCTGGCCCTGCGGCGGACTATGGTCAGCCTGGGATGGGGCCTGGTCTCCACGCTGAGCTACTACGGGAGCTACGCCTGGGTCATCTGGAGGGCGGTCTCGGGGACGATCACCCTGGGCGACATGACCATGTACCTCACCGTCTTCCGCCAGGCCCAGGGATCCTTCCGGTCGCTGGTGGACGGCATGGGACGGCTGTACGAGAACAACCTGTTCCTGGACCACCTTTTCGACTTCCTGGCGCTGGAGGCAACAATGCCGCCGGACGGGACGGGACGGAGCGTCCCGGCGGCCATCACGCAGGGCATCGAGTTCCGCGATGTGTCGTTCAGGTATCCAGGCACGGAGCACTGGGTGCTGCGGGGGATTAACCTGCACATCAGGCCCGGCGAGCGGATCGCTCTTGTGGGCCTGAACGGCGCGGGCAAGACGACGCTCATCAAGCTGCTGACGCGCCTGTACGACCCCACGGAGGGCCAGGTGCTGCTGGACGGGGTGGACCTGCGGGAGTACAGCCTGGAGAGCCTGCGCAGCCGCATCGGCGTGATCTTCCAGGACTATGTGCGGTACCACCTGACCGCCCAGGAGAACGTAGGGTTTGGCCAGGTGGAGCGGGTGGAGGAGATGCCCCGCGTGGTGGCGGCAGCGGAGAAGGGCGGCGCCGACCCGATCATCCGCCGGCTTCCCCTGGGGTACCAGACGCGCCTGGGCAGGCGGTGGGAGGGGAGCGACCTCTCCACCGGCGAGTGGCAGAAGGTGGCCCTGAGCCGCGCCTTCATGCGCGACGCAGCTATTGTGGTGCTGGACGAGCCCACAGCCAGCCTGGACGCCGAGGCGGAGTACGCCGTGTTCCAGCGGTTTGGCGAGCTAACCGCGGGGAAGATCGCGGTGCTGATTTCGCACCGGTTCTCCACAGTGCGCATGGCAGACCGCATCGTGGTGCTGGAGGGTGGCAGCGTCCGGGAAATGGGCAGCCACCAGGAGCTTCTGGCCCTGGGCGGCGCATACGCCCGCCTGTTCACGGTCCAGGCCCAGGGGTACAGGTAGAGCGCACATGCTAGAATGTGGCGGGCCTTTGGGCGCAGGCTTCCCAATGCCGCCACCGCACTGGCCTTTGTGGGCTCCAGCGACAAGCAGAAAAGGGGCAAACAGCATGAAAATCACGAACGTCGAGACCCTCATTGTGGATGCGGGCTGGTGGCCCTGGGTCTACGTGAAAGTCCAAACCGATGAAGGCGTGACCGGCTACGGCGAGTGCACGGAGCCGAGGGCGCCCCACGGTGTCGCCGGGACGGTGGCGGACCTGAAGCCGCTGCTCGTTGGCCAGGACCCCAGGGCGTACGAGATGCGGCACTGGGATATGATTCGCGGCACGCGGCAAAGCCCGGGGGGCATCGCATCCAAGGCCATCTCAGGGATTGAGCAGGCGCTGCTGGACATCAAGGCAAAGGCGCTGGGCATCTCGGTGGTGGAGCTGTTCGGCGGCCCGCTGCGAGACTCCGTCCGGCTGTACTGGTCGCACTGCGGCACCTGGCGCGTGCGCAACGGCGCGTACCTTGGGACTCCTCCTATACGGACGATGGAAGACATCGCGGAGCTGGGCCGGGAGGTGGTGCGGCGGGGGTACACTGCGCTGAAGACGAATATCATCGTGCCGGGTGAGCCCGCCTACGTCCACGGCGGCGGGTTCAGCGCCGGTCCGGGCACCACCGACCAGACCATCTCGCTTGCCATGCTCCGGCACACCGAGAAGCTGGTGGGCACGTTCCGCGATGTTGTCGGCCCGGACGTGGACATCAGCCTGGACCTGAACTTCAACCTCAAGTCTGAAGGCTGCATGCGCGTCGCCAAGGTGCTGGAGCCCTTCGACCTGCTGTGGCTGGAGCTGGATATGTACGATCCAAAGGCGACACTGCAGGTCAAGGAGTCCACGTCTACGAAGATTTGCACCGGCGAGAACCTGTTCTCGGTGAGGGAGTACCTCCCCTACTTCGACCTCCATGCCGCGGACACGTTCATGGTGGATGTGCCCTGGATCGGGTTTACGGAGGGCAAGAAGGTGGGAGAGCTGGCCGAGGTGCACCAGTTGAACGTGGCGCCGCACAACTACTACAGCCACCTGGCGTCGTTCATCAGCGCGAGCCTGTGCGCCGTGTTGCCCAACGTCCGCATCATGGAGATTGACGTGGACCAGGTGCCCTGGAAGGACGACGTGGTCACACAGCTCCCCGACATCAAGAACGGGCACATGGCAGTGCCCAAGGGCCCCGGATGGGGGACCGACCTCAACGAAGAGGCGATCAAGCAGCACCCCTGGAAGCGGTAGGAGGCGTTCGCCATGAGGTTCGCGATTGCAGGGGCAGGGGCGATCGGCTCCTACCTGGGCGCAATGCTCTACAAGGCCGGGCAGGACGCCTCCCTCATCACCCGAGGGCCGCATCTGAGGGCGATCAGGGGGCGCGGCCTCCGCGTGCTGATGGACGGCGAGGGGTCGTTCACCGTTGATATCCCGGCTACTGAAGACCCGCGTGACATCGGCCCCGTTGACGTTGTGGTCATTACCGCCAAGGCCCATAGCGTGGAGTCCATCGCCGTGGGCATGAAGCCGCTGCTGGGCGCAGAAACCGTGGTGGTCTCGTGTCAGAACGGCATTCCCTGGTGGTTCTTCGTTGGCGCGAAGCCGCCGCTGGACCACCTGGCAACGCTGGATGCCCGGGGCGTGATTGCCTCGTGCATAGAGCAGCGGCGCGTGCTTGGCAGCATGTGGTACCCGTCTCTGGACTTCGTGGAGCCGGGTGTCATCCAGCTTGTGCCGGGCAACAGCCGCATCACCATAGGCGAACCCAGCGGCGAGCGGAGCGTCCGGTGCGACGCCATAACCGCTGCGCTGGAGGCGGCGGGCCTGAACTGCGCGCCCACAACGCAGATCCGCCGGGAGATATGGGACAAGGTCCTGGGCACCGGCGCGTACAACATGCTGGGGGCGCTGACGCGGGCGACGCTCCGGGACATGAGGAATAGCGCTGAGCTACGGCCGGTTGCGCGGACGGTGATGGAGGAGATCAACGCAGTTGCCGTACGGGTAGGCATCACTGGGCTTGACGTGGATCAGAAGGTCTCGGCGGCTGCCACCATGGGGCCGCACAAGATGTCCATGCACCAGGACCTGGAGATGGGGCGGCCCCTGGAGCTGGAGGGCATAGTGGGGGTAGCCCTGGAGCTGGGGAGGCGGCTGGATGTGCCTATGCCTCTAACGGCGAACCTATACGCCTGCGCGCGCCTGCTGGACGTGAGCGCCCGGGCAAGCCGGGCGTGACGCTTGGCCCGCATACGCCCTGAGCTTGCCGAGGGGAAGGGCGCGTCTGCGATGGGGCTTGTCGTCCCACGCTGCGGGGATCGCACTCCTTCCTTCCCATCTGCGCTTTCAATGCTAGAATAGCGGCATTCGCCATCTCAGCCACAATGGAGGGCGCAATGGAGTTCGGTATTCAGCTTCCCACCACCCTTCCCAGCAGCAAGCCCACCAGGTACCTGACGAACCTCATCAAGGAGTGCGACCAGATGGGCTTCCGGTACATCTCCTACGTTGACCACTTCGGTGTGGGCCGCCCCCTCCTGGACCCGCTCACCCTCTCCTGCGTCGTGGCCGAGGCCTCCGACCGCATGCGCATCGTGCCTGCCATATCCATCATCGTCATGCGCGGCATCGTCCCGCTGGCCAAGCATTTTGCCACCATGGACTACCTCACTGAAGGCCGCTTCATCGCCGGCATCGGGCCCGGCTCCCAGGACCAGGAGTACAGAATGGTTGGCCTAGACCCGCAGGGGCGATGGCCCCGCTTCGAGGAGGCGGCTAGGGCGCTGCGCTCGCTCCTTGTGCCCGGCGCGCAGGCCTTCACCGGCAAGTATTACTCAACCGAAGGGGTCAGCATCGAGCCGCGCGGCGCGCAGCAACCCCATATCCCCATCTGGATCGGCAGTTGGGGGAGCGAAGCGGGCTTGCGCCGCGTAGCGCGACTGGCCGACGGCTGGCTGGCTTCGGCCCTGGACTCGACGCCGGAGCGATTCGGTGAAGCGAAGGCCCGCCTTGAACCCATGCTGCGCAGAGCAGGCAAGGACCCCGCGGCCTTCCCCAACGCCGTCTGCACCATGGCCCTCTACCTGTCCGACAACCCCACCGAGTTCGAAGGCATGGGCAGACCGCCCGAACGCGCCGTTCGTGAGGGAGAGCCGCCCCGCCAGCGCGTCATGGTCGGCAGTTTCGCCGAGTGCGAGGAGAAGCTGCACCGCTGGGACGCCAATGGCGCACAGGCCCTCTTCTTGCGTCCCGTGAAGGACGACCTCCAGCAAGCCCATGCCTTCATGAACAGGATTGCATCCAGACTGCGTCGGACCCCGGCCGCTACCACTGCGTCAGAATAATGAGACCATTGGCCCATCGCCTGCGGCTGTGGCAACGCGGGGTGCTGCCCGCCGGCCGGCCCCGCTGCCACAATGGGCAGCCGCGCCGTCCTCCCAGGCAGTGCGGCGATGAGGGGCAGCGCCGCCAAGGTGGCTAGCCCGCCCAGCCAGATGGAGGGTGCGTAGCTGCCGCCCAGGTCGAAGAGCATGCCCCCCAGCCAGCCACCCAGTCCTATGCCCATCAGCGCCCCAGCCAAGGCGGTCTTTCTTGCTGTGTGGACTCCTTGCCCACTATCCCACCCACCAACAGGTCTCAGACGTTCAACTGAGCGACGTCTATCTCACACGCGACTCGTTCCATGGCGAATGGAACTACACCATCAACCCTCGTCAAAGGCTCACAT
>JACQUI010000154.1 GCA_016210395.1 Chloroflexota bacterium
AATGAACAGGGATCATGACCGCAATCTCTCCGTCTCAACGGCTTGGGTCTGGCTCACCGAAGGGCGAATGCTCCTCCGACGACTCACAGCCATGCCACCTTAGTTTGTCAACACCTTCTGAGAGCCTGTGAACAAATGGCACGGGATGGGTCTGTAAGAGTTGGTGAGGCACACTGTCATTCTAGAGCGAAGTGGTCAGACATGGTTTGCCTGGCAACTGTTTCTGATTCGCGAAGAATCTCTCACCACCACTGCCTTCTGGAAGGCCGCGGCAGCGGCCCGTCGCTGGCAAAGCCAAATCTTCACACGCTCTGAGCGGTACGCTTCACCCCCACCTTAATCCTCTCCCCTTAAGGGAGAAGAGATAGTCCCTTCCCCGGAGTACCGAAAGACCTTGCGGTGCCTCTCCCTTGTACGCAATCCATTGTGGTGCTATAACAATGGCGGCCACAAGGGCCGGGTTATTGCCCTGGGTTTACGTGAGGAGCAGGCCATGCCCACAGTACGTCTAGAGGTGCTTCCCTGGCTTACCAGGACCTTTGGCGCCACGGGGCCCGGCCGCCTGGTCCGGGAGGAGGAGGTGGCCCCCGGAGCCACCGTCCGAGACCTGTTTGAGAGGCTGGCCGGCCAGCACCAGGGCTTCGCCGAGCTTGTCTTTGACCAGAACAGCCGGGAGCTGTCCGGGCTGGTGTGCGCCATACTCAACGACACGCTGCTGGACATCCAGGGCGGACTGGACGTCGCCTTCGCCGACGGCGACACCATCCTCATCGTCCCCGCTTTCTCCGGCGGCTCCTGACACGCCTGCGCTCCGGTCGGCGGCCGAAGAACGGGTTGATGTTCGGCGCTTGAGCCATAGAGTATGATAGCGGCGGCGGCAGGAGCCCGTCCTTGGGCTGATGCCGCCGCCATCCAAACGGCCAAGAAAGCGTTTTGCACGAGAAGGGGGAAGCCAATCATGGCAGTGCCAGGATATGCGGGCAAGATACTCCGGGTGGACCTGAGCAACGAACGTTTGAGTGAAGAGGTCCTGGACGAGGCCGTTCTGAGGAAATGGGTCGGGGGAGTAGGCCTTGGAGCCAAGTACCTCTATGAAGAGGTGCCCACGACGGCCCAGTGGAACGACCCTGAAAACAGGCTGGTGGTTGCCTCCGGCCCCCTGGGCGGGACGCGGGCAGGTGGTTCCGGCACCATCTCCCTCAGCGCCAAGGGATGTCTCACCAACGGCGCTACCTCTACGCAGGCCAATGGCTTCATGGGCGCTTTCATGAAGTTCGCCGGGTACGACGCCTTGGTATTCCAGGGTGCGGCAAAACGCTGGGTGTACCTCTACCTCCACGATGGCGTCGCTGAGCTTCGCGACGCTGCGCATCTGTTGGGCAAGGACACCTGGGAGACCGAGGACGCCCTCAAGGCGGAGCTTGGCTTCAAGGAGAAAGAGTTGAGCGTGTTCTGTGTCGGGCCGGCGGGCGAGAACCTGGTGAAGTTTGGCGGGGTGTTCGGCGACAGAGACCACGCCGCTGGGCACAACGGCATAGGCGCGGTGATGGGATCCAAGATGCTCAAAGCCTTCTGCGCGGCCAAGGGACACAACTCTGTCACTGTGAAGTGGCCCGCCCGGCTGGCAAAGGAATCCAACAACGTGTGGGAGATCATCCAGAAAGACCCCGGCACGGGACGGCTCTTCAAGTGGGGCACCGGCGGCGACTACGATTCAGCCGATACCCGCATGGTCCGCGGCACTCTGCCCGTCAAGAACTACACCACCAACCTCTATCCCGAGACACGTCTTATGACCAACCAGTACGCCCGGGAGCGTTGGTCCGCCAAGGGGAACCCTTGCTGGTCATGCCGCACCCACCATTGCCACATGATTACCTTCACCGATGGGCCGTACGCCGGCCAGAAGGTGGAGGAGCCTGAGTACGAGATGTGGGCTGCCTGGGGGCCGCTGGTGGGCAACACCGACCCCGGCGAAGCCATGTTCCTGGCTAACCTGGTCACCCGGCTGGGCCTGGAGGGCAACGAGGCAGGGTTCCTTGTGTCCATGGTGATTGACCTCTACGAGCACGAGGTCCTTTCCCCCCAGACGACCGGCGGCCTTGAGCTACGGTGGGGCAATACGGCGGCCATACGGACGTTGCTGGAACGGATAGCGTGCAGGGAAGGCGACTTTGCCAACCTCCTTGCCGAAGGCACCATGCGCGCGGCGGAGGCGCTGGGACCGGCGGCCAAGGCAGTCGGCATCTACACGCTCAAGGGGCACTCTCCACGGCAACATGACCACCGCGCCAACTGGCGGGAGATGTTTGACACGGCGACCTCCGATATTGGCGTCTACGAGTCCGGCTACGCCGGCCCCGCCGACCCGGACACCCACGCCCTGGTCCACAACTTTTCGCCTGAAGAGGTGTCCACGAACGTGGCGAAGACAAAGGGGCGGCGGCAGTTTGAAGATACCCTGGGCACGTGCGTCTTCTGCACCCGGGTGCCCCTGACCCATGTGGTGGAGATGCTCAACGCTGCGACAGGGTGGGAAATGACGGTGCAGGAAGCGCAAGACGTGGGCTTTAGGGCAGCCAACGTAATGCGCGCCTTCAACCTGAAGCACGGCGTTCCAGTTGAGTCGGAGAAGCCTTCTCCGCGCTGGAGCTCGGCGCCTGTGGACGGCCCCGCCAAGGGCGTTACCGTCACGCCTCACTGGGAAGGCATGCTGGACACCTACTACGAGCAGATGGCCTGGGACCGCAAGAGCGGGCGGCCTCTGCCCGAGACGCTGCGCGCCCTGGGCCTGGAAGACATTGAGAAGGACCTGTGGGGGGCCGGCTAGGTCAGTATGACTAAATAAGTGGTGCAATACTGTGGTTTTTATGGTATACTCTGGTCCATGCAAAGGATCACGAGCGAGCGTTTGAG
>JACQUI010000151.1 GCA_016210395.1 Chloroflexota bacterium
GGGTGGGTGGGAACAGTAGCGCTTGTTCGCGCCAAACTGACACACTACCGAGCGCGAGCCCCACTGGGAACTTTGCCATCAGGCGCACTATAATGGGAGACCCGCAGGTTGCAAGCCCACGCCGCCGGGCGCGCAGGGCCGCCCTTCAGGCCCTGTACGAGGCGGACGCCACAGGCCATCCGGTGGACAGGAGCCTGAGCTGGGTGCTGGAGGAAACCGACCTGGACGAGCCGAACAGGGCATTTGCCAGAGCCCTGGCGCGCCAGGTCAGGGAGGCCGTCGAGCGCCTGGACGAGGAGATTGGGAAGTACGCCCCCGCGTGGCCCGTAGACCAGCTTGCAATAGTGGACAGGAACATCCTGCGCATTGCGATTTGCGAGATGCACGAGGCGAAAGATACGCCAATCAAGGTTATTATCAATGAAGCCGTGGAGCTGGCCCGCGCCTTTGGCAGCGACAGCTCGCAACGTTTCGTCAATGGAGTGCTCGGCGCTATAGCAAAGGCGAGCGACTCCACCGAAGAGACCACACAAGAAGCTGAACCCACTACATAACTGAGGAGGTGATCCAGTGCCTACGGTCCTGGAACGAGTGCAAAAGATTGTGGCCGACCGCCTGGGGGTGGAAGAGCCCACCGTGGTCCCAGCGGCCTCATTCATCAACGACCTGAACGCGGATTCCCTTGACCTGGTGGAACTCATCATGGCCTTCGAAGAGGAGTTTTCGCAGGACGGGGAACCCGTCGAAATCCCCGACGAAGATGCCGAGAAGATCACCACGGTGCAGGCCGCCGTGGAGTATCTGAAGAACAAGGGCATCAAGGACAGCTAGGGTCTATTCATACCCGGAGCCCCGCTACGCAACAAGGACGCGACCTAGGCGTCCTTGTTTTGTGAGACACGCCTGGCGGTAGCGGGGCCCGTATTCAGCGCTCCTGGCAATGGGATAGACACTCACTTCTTTCTCGGCATCGCCAGCATGAGGGCGTCAAGGGCCAGACGGGCGTTGACGTTGGCCTCCAGGCGCTCCATGGTCGCCAGGACCTCACGGGCCACAGCGCGGGCCTCTTCCGCCGAGTAGCGGGCCGCGCGCTCCGCAATGGAGGCTTGCCAGTCCGCGTTGGCGGCGAGCTGCGGCGCCCCCGCGCGGACAAGCAGCAGGTCGCGCCACCAGCTCAGCCACAGCGCCAGAGCTTCCAGCACGGGAGGCCGGTTCCTGCCGAACTGCGCCGCCATCTCCTGGGCAACCTGGAACCGCCGTTCCAGCCCGCTTCCCAGCACCTCCAGCAGCACCTCCAGGCGCTCCTGCCGTCCCTCCAGCACCTTGGGGTCCTTGGCCGCAGCCAGGGCCCAGCCGAGCTTGCCGCCGGACAGCTTCGCCAGCAAGGCCGCGTCTTCCGGCGCAACGTTGTGCTCCCGCGTGAGCGCCTGGGCAATGACCTCCTGGCCCAGCGGCTTCAGCTCCAGCGCCTGGCAACGGGAGCGGATGGTGGGCAGCACCTCCTGCTCCAGGCTTGTCAGCAACAAGAGCGTCACCCTGGGCGGCGGCTCCTCCAGCGTCTTCAGGAGGGCGTTGGCGGACTCCGCGTTCAGCTTGTCCGCCGGGTCTATCACAAACGCCAGGCTTTTGCCTTCGAAGGGGCCGAGGGCGGCGCGCTGCTCCATCTCCCGCACCTGCTCAATGGCGATGGCGTTGCGCATGCGGCCTGTGCGAGGGTCGGGCGACAGCGTGACCACCTGGACGTCGGCGTGGCGGCCTAGGGTGATGCGCCGGCACTGGACGCAGCCTCCGCAGGGGGGATCGGCGCCTGTGCAGTTCAGGGCCCTGGCGATGTCCAGGGCAAGGGTGGTCTTGCCCGACAGAGGCGGGCCGGCGATCAGGTATGCGTGGGACAGGCGGCCCTGGGCGATGCTGTTGCCCAGGTGCGACGTGATGTGTTCCTGTCCCAGGATGCTCCAGTGGGGCATGGGCGTGACGCGGCCTCTTTCCTTTCAAGGGTCCCGCCTGGGGATGCATCCATTATGCGCAGAAAGCACGTAGTAGGGCGCAGCATGCTGCGCCCTACGTTTGTATAACTGCGAGCCGTTCCACAACTGGAGGGCTTCAGACCGCTCGCGCCAGGGTCCGCTCTCCCTGGACTGCCAGCTTGGCGATTGCGGGCAACAGGTCGTTCATGGAGGTGATGACAACGTCTGCGTCCGGTGACTCGCGGACGGCCCGCTGGGCCACCCAGATGGTCTTCATGCCGGCAGCCTTTGCGCCTGCCATGTCGGCCTGGTAGTCATCGCCCACCATGATGCACTCCTGGGGCTGAAGCTGCAGCTTGAGGAGCATGCCTTTGAAGAACTTGAGGTCAGGCTTCGCCGCGCCCAGCTCTTCGGTCGTGAATACGTGGCCGAAGTACTTGTCCAGGCCCACCCGCTCCAGCACAAGACCGAGGGCCGTGGACTCCGGCCCGCGGGCGTTGGATGCGACGCAGCACAGGTACTTGCGGTGCAGGGTCTTCAGTGCCTCGGTGACGCCGGGCGCGACTTCCATGGTGGGCGAGCGGGCCGAGGGCCTCCGGGCAAGGGGGACTTCCTGCATGAGGGTATTGCCCCAGTCGAAGGCGATGGCCTTGATCATGTCTCCACCTCTTCCATGAGTAGTCTTTGGGCTATTGTACCCGATGTTTTACTGAATGCAACAGCAGTGTGGAGCAATGTTTCTGCAAATATCAGAGGTTTTGCCGCGACGCTCGCTCGGCCAGTCCGTCTGGGCGGCCATAGCAAGCGACGGGCCGATACCTCGGCCCTGCGGATGGCAGAGGTCGTAGGGGATTCTTCGCGAGACGGAACGTGGTTGGGAACCAAGGTCGTGTGACCCCTCGCTCTAGACCGAACTTCCAGGCGAGCAGATACGAAAACAACGTTTCTTCTGGCTACATCGAGTTTTTCCAATGCGCCGCGCCTCTGTTATATTCGCAACCGGCGGAATCGTCAAGATGTTGTCTGGCTACATCCCAGATA
>JACQUI010000172.1 GCA_016210395.1 Chloroflexota bacterium
AACCGGCGGAATCGTCAAGATGTTGTCTGGCTACATCCCAGATACGGCTAGATACGAAATCCTCGGAAGTTCGGGCTAACGCAGGAGGTTCCCGATGCACCACAAGACAGCCGGCGGCCCGAAAACAGCAGGCCGTGTCCTCCACAGTCACGCCGGCCTATCACTGCGCTGGTACGATCTTTTCAGCAGTGTCGCTTCGTTCGGGCGGGAGAAGCTCATAGAACTGGCGGCGCCGGCGCCCGGTGAGAAGGTGCTCGACGTAGGCTGCGGTACGGGCACGCTCGCGATCGCCATCAAACCGCGGGTGGGCGCCGGCGAGGTGCACGGCATTGACGCTTCTCCGGAGATGATCGAGGTCGCGAAGAAGAAGTCGGCCAAGGACCGCTCCGATATCGATTTCCAGGTCAGCCTGATCGAGGCGCTTCCGTTCTCGGACGCTTCCTTCGACCTCGTGACCAGTAGCCTCATGCTTCATCATTTACCGGACGGTCTACAGGCGAAGGGCCTTGTAGAGATACGGCGCGTGCTGAAGCCCGGCGGCCGCTTCATGGCGATGGACTTCGCTGCGCAGAGTCATTCCCCCCTCGGCCATCTATTGTCGGTCTTCGGCCACTCGCGCGGCGAGCGTATGGTAGACAAGCTGACGCTGAAGCTAAGGGACGCCGGGTTCAGCGACATTGAGAGCATCCCCACGCGCCACAAGAGCTTCGCCTTCATCCGCGCCCGCTTACCAATGCCAAAGGAGCCATAGCATCCTACCTCACCCATTTGACTCGAGAATAGCCTGCCGAAGGGCCGGGGGCTGCCGGGGGTGTCCCCCGGCGTACCTGGGCGGGTGGGTGAGAACAGAAGCATCTGCCACCAGGAGACCTCAAAGGCGTTTTCATCTTCGCAAAACGCCCTTTTCTTTCTCACGGCAGTCTTTTAGGGTCATGTCCTGCGTACCGCTGCTACCTATGCCAAACATGGGTTTCCAAGTGAAACCTTACCAATCATGCACAAGAGAGGACACGCACATGGCTGACCAGCCTCGCTATCCCGGCGCGCCACGCTGGGTGAAGGTGTTCGGGATCATTGGCATCATCGTGGTCTTGCTGGTCGTCATCGTGCTGTTCGCGGGCGGTGGCCCTGGTGGTCACGGCCCTGGTCGCCACGCACCGTCCCTGGGCCAGGGCCTGCAACAGCCATGACCATGACGCCCGGCCTCCGCAAGTTCACGCTTGCCGTGCACCTCACCTCCTCGGTGGGCTGGACCGGCGCGGTCGTTGCCTACATAGCTCTGGATGTTGCCGCTGTGACCGGCCAGGATGTTCAGATGGTGCGGGCCGCCTTCCTTGCGATGGAGCTGATCGTCCGGTACGCCATCGTCCCCTTGGCCCTCGCCGCGCTGCTGACCGGGCTTGTCATGTCGTTGGGCTCCCCTTGGGGCCTGTTCCGGCACTACTGGGTCCTCATCACACTGGTGCTGACCATACTTACCACCGTGGTCTTGCTGGTGGAGACGCAGACTATTGGCTACATGGCGGAGGTGGCGGCGTCCGGCGCCGATCCCCGCGGACTGCCGGGATCGCTCCCCCATTCCGTTGGCGGCCTGGTGGTGTTGCTGGTGATTACGGTGCTCAATATGTACAAGCCTCGGGGCTTGACCCCGTACGGATGGCGCAAGCAGCAGGAGGAGAGCAAGCAGCGCGCGGAGCGTACGGCGCCGGGGCCGTAGCTGCTCGCTTGCCATAGCGCCGGTCGCTTCAGCTTTCCAGCCTGAACGCTGGGCATCATGGGCTGGCTATCCCTTCCGCTTTGTCACCTTCCCTGCCGCGTTCACGTGGTGCGTCTCCAGCGTCTTGGCGTCGTTCTTGGCGATCACCTGCCGGATGGCCCGCGTCGCCAGCTCCGCGTCCAGCCGCAAGACAGTGCCGATAGCCACGTACAGCACGTCCACGGCTTCGGCGGCCTGGTTATCGGGAGGCTCGCCTAGGACCGCCTGTTGCAGCTCGCGCACCTCCTCCTCCTGGATGGGGATGCGGCTCAGCAGCTCCGCCTGGGTCACCGGCCCCACGATGCCGAAGCGTTCGTGGAACCGCTGAACGGAGGCTGCCAGGCCGCTGATCAGCGCCTCGACGTTTTGCACGTGCCCGTTCATCTTCTCTTTCCTTCCGCGCACGGTGATGGTATTGTTGCCTCATGACAGAGACTCAGCATAAGCCGTCCCGCTCCCGGCGCATCGGCAGGGTTCTCATCCTGGCAGGCGTGTCCGTCTGGATACCCTTCTTCGCCCTGGAGCTGGCGGGCAAAGACCCGAACGTCGCCTACTTCCTGCCCTTTCACCTCTCCGGCGTGATCCCGGGGGCCATCCTCTCTCGCTGGGGCTGGATCAAGCGCTTGCTGCGCCGCTAGCCTTCAGATTCGCCGTCCTGCCGCGCTCCTCTCCCCTGCGCCGGCGTCGCCGTGCCTGCCAGGGGGTGCGCCGTCCGCGCTGCCATTGCTTGCTGGTACGTTCTCCGCGCAGAAGACGTCAACACGCCCAGCGCAACCGCTGCAAATAGGGCCAAGGCCAGAAGCCCAAGTATTCCTGAGGCCGCCAGCCCAGCAGTCGCAGGGTCCGTTCCCGCAAGTCCGAAGCCAGCGCGGAGCGCGATGCTCGCGTTCAGCAAGACAAATGCGCCATCCATAAGCCTCTGGAAGGGCAGGACGGCCCCCTCGAAGATCGGAAGCATCCTGGCGGCCATGCCCATGATCACCTGGGTCAGGAACCCGAGGGTCAAGAGGTGGAGGATGGGGGACGAGCGGTAGGCGGGAAAGGCAGGCCGGTCCAGCAGGACGCCTACGTAGTAGAGGAACGCCAGCGCCGCGCCAAGGAGCAGATACCCGTACGCCGCGCGTACAAACCACTCGTAGCGCCGGTAGACGCCGGCCACGTAGGTGGGCGCTTTTGCGCGGCGCTCCAATACCCGCAAGGCCAGCACCAGCGCCGCAGCGCCGGCGAGCTCGAGCGCTGCGCCAGGGGCAATCCATGCGTCGCCTACCCCTAGGAGCCGGCACAGCGCCGTCCACACGACTCCCCCGTTGAACAGGACCAGTGCGGGCCATGCCAGCCTTGGGCGCAGCGGCGGAAGGGACATGAAGGCGGTCAGGGTCCGCAGGCCCACGCCGAACACCTCATTGGCCAGGAAGCCCATCAGCGCGGCGTGCACGAAGGCGGAGTCCCACGTCTCTGTTGAGACGAAGGAGCGGCGGAGCGCCATGTCAAGCGCCAGCCCCGCATGCAGGAGCGCGGCGATGAGGCACCAGGCGCATGCCGTCCAGAGCCAGGGTTCCCAGACGCCGCGCGGGCTTGCGCCCTTGCGGAGCGCCGTTGCCGTCATGGCAACGAAGATGCCGGCCCCGCCCAAAAGGGATGCGGCGGAGATTGCAAGAAGCGCCGCGCCCCACAAGGAGCCGTGCAGCGCCTGGCCAAGAACGCGGGTAACGAGGCCAAGGAGCGTCAGGACCAGCGAGACGCGCTGTGGCCAGGGGAAGCGTGGGCGGTAGTTGCGGAACCTGGGGACCACGTGGTACGCCAGTCCGATGGCGAACAGGCCGCCCCAACCGAAGAGCTGGACCGCGCCGTGGCCCTGGATGAGGATAGTGTGCCATATGCCGGCCTGGATCCCCAGGGCGGGAAGGAGGAGAAGGGCTGCGCCTGCGCCGAACCCAGGGAGCAACGCCAGGGCCAGGGCCGAGACCAGGAATGGACGATAGAGCCGCTGCGCAGGCCATTGGGCCTGCCGGGGGTTCCCTTGACGGAGCGGAATTGGTCTCATCAGAGGATATTGTAGGGCAGGGGAGGGCAGGCAACCAAGGCCGCAAGGGTGCGGCATGGACTGCTGTTGAAGGGCAAACAAAAGAGGCGGCTTAGCCGCCTCTTCCCGCGTTGTCCTGGCAGAATCGCCTACGTGGTTTTCGCTTCCGCCGCTTCCAGGTCTTCAATGGCCACCCACTTATCGGCCCACGCCTGCAGGGCCTCCAGGACTCCACGAAAGTCCTGGCCTTTGCTGGTCAGCGCGTATTCCACGACCACCGGGCGCTGGGCAAACACGCGCCGCTCCACGATGCCCGCCTCTTCCAACTCCTGGAGCCGTTCGGAGAGGAGGCGGTCGCTCAGGCCCTCCACGTAGTTCTTGATCTCGGTGAAACGCCTGGGGCCTTCCATGAGGGCGCGCAGAATCAGGCCGGTCCACCGCTTGCCAAGAAGCGCCATAACCTGCTCAAAGCGGGGACACATGTGTTGGAAGTCCATGCGCCACCCCTTTCTCGATTCCCGTTGGCTTTTGACTGAATACACCACACATCATGTGGTGCGGCATAAAGCTGTTGCTAGGATGACTGCGGCGCTTCAGTGTCGAAAGAAACGGAATCCCTCTTTCTCACCCCTACTGGTCTCAGACTAACACAAAGTAAGGCACTTGACAAGTCGTGCGGTACTCTCTATTATTTAGTTACTAAATACAAGTGGCATACGGAAAAGTGATGGACATAGGCATGGTGAGCAACTTCTGGTTTGAATGCACCAATATTCCGTTCGAGGCCGCGCCCGCCGGGACGGCGGCAGACGCCAACATTCACCTTGCGGAGGAATGTGGCGATCTCCCGCCTCTGTGTAGTCCCTGAAGCGAGTCCAGCAGCTTAAATCCAAAGCAACAAAGGAGAGGACACAACTATGGTAGCCCCATCTCAACCCAAGGCCCAGTGGACCGTAGACCCCGCGCACAGCGCGGTGGAGTTCTCAGTCAAGCACATGATGTTTACCACCGTGAAAGGGTCGTTCAGCACGTACAAGGCCGACCTGAGCTTTGACGAGCAGGAGCCCGAGCGTTCCTCCGTGGAGGCGTGGGTGGACCTGGCCAGCGTGGACACCAAGGAGCCGAATCGCGACAATCACCTGCGGTCCGCCGACTTCTTCGACGTGGCGAATCACCCCACCATGCACTTCAAGAGCAAGGCAATCAAATCCACGAGCAAGGGCAAGTACCAGGTTGACGGCGACCTCACCATCCGGGGCGTGACCCGCGCCGTGTCCCTGGAAGGGGAGTACGGTGGTTTTGGCAAGGACCCCTGGGGCGGCATCCGCGCGGGCGTTTCCCTGCAGGGGACCGTCAACCGCAAGGACTTTGGCCTGACGTGGAACCAGGTGCTGGAAGCAGGCGGCGTGCTGGTGGGCGACGCCATCAAGATATCCATCGAGGCTGAGCTGGTCAAGCAGGCGGGCTAAGCCGTCTGATGCGGCTGGACCAACCCGAGGCGTCAGGGCCCAGGCAGCCCTGGGCCCTGACGCAAGACTCATTCCCCGGAGGTGCTCAAATGAGTGACACCGCAGGCATTCTGCTCCTGGTGGGCCGCGTGCTGTTCGCGGCCTTCTTCGCCTTCAGCGCCATGGGACACCTCATGCGCAGCCCGATGATGGTGCAGTACGCCCGCTCCAAGAAGGTCCCCCTGGCCCCGCTGGGCGGCTGGCCGGCAGGTGTGGCGCTGGCGGCGGGGAGCCTTTCGGTCGTCCTGGGCCTCTGGCCCGACCTGGGCGCGCTCCTCCTCGGTCTCCTGGCGACCATCTTCGCGCCAACGGTCCACAAGTTCTGGGCGGAGAAAGACCCCATGGCCAGGATGAACGAGCAGATGAGCTTCATCCGGAACGTCGCCCTGCTCGGCGCAGCCATCGCCCTCTTCACCGTGTTTGCCTGGCTGGGCGATGGCCTGCGGTTCGCCATCACAGCGCCGCTGATCAGGTTCTAGGGGATTCGTAGATGCAGCCGTAGAGGCGACCCGGCGAGTCGCCCCTACGGCTGCATTCGCCTATCACACCTTCACCAGCCGCATCCTCTTCACGTCCACCAGCCCCATGTCCGTCAGCTTCAGCTCCGGCACGACGGGCAGCGCCATGAACGAAAGGGTGGAGAAGGGCGAGGGCAGGGTGCATCCCAACGCCTTCGCTGCCTCCTCCAGCGCCTCTATTGCTGCAACGACTGCCTCCAGCGGCTCTTGCGACAGCAGACCGGCGATGGGCAGCGCCAGCGACGCCAGCACCTTGCCGTCGCTCACAGCGGCCAGTCCGCCCCCCATGCGCTCGATCTCCCGCGCCGCCGCGTGCATATCCTGATCGGATGCGCCCACCACGACGATGTTGTGGGAGTCGTGGGCGACGCTCGTGCCCAATGCCCCGCGTTTGAGGCCGAACCCCTTGACCAGCCCCAGGCCGATGTTGCCCGTGGCCTTGTGCCGCTCGATCACCGCTAGCTTCAGCAGGTCCCGCGACGTGTCTGGCATCACGGCCCCGTTAGCGCGGGCGGGCCGCTCCTTCACCCAGCGGGTGACGATCTGCCCGGGGGCAACCTCGATGACGGGGAAGTCATCGGTGAGTGTGGAGCGCAGGGCCAGGGCGGAGACGTCGAACGGCTTCACATGCATGGCGCCCGTCACCGCCGGGTCCGGCGGCAGACGGGGCTGGAACAGGGCCTTTCCGTCCTGGGCAATCAGCTTGCCGCGGTAGTACACCTGCCGGATGTGGAATGCGCGCAGGTCGTCTAGGACAAGCAGGTTGGCGTAGTAGCCTGGGCCGATGCCGCCCAGGCCCGAGAGCCTGAAGTACTCGGCCACGTTCAGCGTTGCCATCTGCACGGCCCGCACCGGGTCCAACCCCAGACGGATGGCCTTGCGCACCACCGCGTCCACGTCGCCTTCGTAGAAGATGTCCCTGGCGTTCCTGTCGTCCACCACCAGCATGCAGCGGTGGTAGTTCCCGTCGTTCACCAGAGGCAGCAGCTCCTCCAGGTTTTTCTCCGCCGACCCTTCGCGTAGCATCAGGCGCATGCCGCGCCGCAGCTTCTCCAGGCCTTCCTCGCGCTTGGTGGTCTCGTGGTCGGAGCCGATGAGCGGCGCGAGGTACGCGTTCAGTGCCTTGCCCTCGACTCCCGGGGCATGGCCGTCCTTGGGGCGGCCGCCTGCCGCTGCGATCTTCGCCAGCGCCTCCGGGTTGCCGCCGATGACGCCCGTGAAGTCCATCATCTCGCCAAGCCCGATGACCCCTTTCCACCGCAGCACCCTGCGTATGTCGGCAGGGCCCAGCTTCGCTCCAGAGGTCTCAAGCGAAGATGCGGGGACGCAGGAAGGAGCGGCCAGGAACATGTCCAGGGGCGCGCGCCGGCTGCACTCCAGGATGTAGCGCAGCCCTGGCAGCCCGCAGACGTTGGTCACCTCGTGCAGGTCGGTGACGGCTGCCAGCGTCCCGTGGGGCGTGACGGCGCGGGCATACTGGTCCACATGGAGCATGGAGCTTTCCAGGTGGAAGTGGCCGTCTATGAGGCCGGGGGCAAGGTACTGGCCGCCCAGGTCTACTACACGCCGCGCATCGGTGTAGCCGCCCACACCCGCAATCCGCCCCCCGTACACGGCCACGTTGCCCGCTTCGATCTCGCCCGTAAAGGTGTTCACAATGCGGGCATGGGTGAACACAAGGTCCGCCGGAGCGTCTCCCCGGGCCACGGCGATGATCTGCCGCTGGTCCATAGTGGCGCCTCGCTTGTCCCCCAGCTTGGATTCCGCCAGGATGGCGCGATTGCTCCGCCCAGTGACGCCCCGCTGGGCCATACGCCCATCATGTGCCAACTGTTCCCGGCGGTCAAGCTCCTTCCATCAAGTCACAGCGTTTGACGGAGTCCCGATTACGTTGGGACTGTTGGAATTGTACCGGCATGCGCGGTAAGGGAACCGGCAGAGGGGAGCGAGGGGCACAAGGGTAGATGATGGAAGCATTCGTAGCGCCGGTGCTGGTAGGAGGGGTATCCCGGCAGCCCTGCCTGCTGGCTCCGACTGGGGAAGTAGGGAATGCGCAACGCCACAAGACGGGCACTCTAGCGGCAGGCGAAGGGGTAGCGCCCGCAGAGGTACCCTGGAAGGCCCACCTGCGGGCCAGTGACGAGCCCCTTGGTGGCCTGACGCCAGAACCCGAAAAGCAGACGCAAATGACGCTCAGACTGCCACACACGCCTTACCCCACGGATTGAGGAGCAAGATGGGGTGGTGTCCTGCGAATACCCACGGATGCCCGGGGCTGACGGTATCCTGTCAGTCCGCTAGTGAGGCAAGGAGTTGTTGCCGTTCAGTGACTTCAAGCCGTTGCTGCTTGGGGCCAAGCGAACAGCGGTCACACGTCCCACGCGCATTTCCTTCACCATCTCCTCTTCGTTCCTTACCGGATTCTGAAAAAGAGTGGCGCACTTGCCCACAGCCCCGATGCTGTGAGAGTCGCTGCCGCCTGTGCCGAATTTGCCTAGCGAGACGGCCATTGATTCAACATAGCCGTTGGCGTCGTTGGACACCTCGCCGTTCAGTACCTCTATGCCGTGGAAGTGATTCGCGATAATGTCCATTGTTGGCGGCCGACCGACGCCGACCCACTGGGGATGGGCCAGGACCATAACACCGCCTTCGGACTCCACTACGCGGCAAAGCTCATCGAAGTTGAACATGGAGTTACGGAAAGCCCGAACCCCATAGACCAAGACGTGTCCGTATTGCGTGTTCACTTCCATGCCCCGGAATACGGCCAGGCCATGCCGCTGCCCGGCAGCCTCCAGCCGCGCGGTGTTTTGCCATACGGCGTTGTGTTCAGTCAAACACACCCCGTCAAGGCCGCGCTCCTTGGCTCGCGCCAGTAACTCGTCCAGGGTCAAGCCGCTGTCCGTGGAAAGGTGCAGGGTATGATTGTGGAGATCTATCAGCATGGGCGGTGGCTCATCGGTTCGGTCAGCAGCAGTTCCATCATATGCTCAAGAAGCCCCCTTCAGCTTGCGACACTCGGCAATGAAGGACGGAAGAAACTCGAGGCAATCCAAAGTTACGCCGTAGCGCGCGAATTTGAATATGTTCGCTTTCTTGTCCGTGTTCACCGCCACGATTACCTTGGACGTAGACATACCGGCCAGATGCTGGCTTGCTCCAGAGATGCCTACCGCAACGTAGAGGTCGGGAGAGACCCTGCTGCCGGTGAGACCCACCTGCTGCGCCCGGGTGGCGTAGCCCAAGTCCACAGCGGCTCGCGATGCCCCGGGCAGCCCACCCAGCACCTTCGCCAACTCTTCTATGCCCTGGTAGTTCTTCGGGTCTCCGAGACCAATGCCGCCGGACACTACGACCTTCGCCTCCTCAAGCCTTGGCCCGGTCCTGACAGGTCTTTTCACGAGTTTCACTTTGTCCTTGAACTCACCCAGGCCAGGGTCCACGGACAAGATCCTGCCAGAGGCGCCGCTGGCCTTTTCCACCGTGCTCCTTGCTGCGGGTTGGAAGCCAACCACTGACGGCGGCGACGATGCTACCGTGTACGACGCCTGGACGGCGCCTCCGTAGATGGGGCAAACAACCTCTGTTGCCCCAGAGGAGTCGTAGCGCAACTCCTGCGCGTTCATTATGACACCGGCTTCCAACAGGGCAGCCAGATAGGGAGCCAGGTCCCTTCCCAAGGTGGTCTGTCCCACGAGAATGAGGGAGGGGTTTGCCTGCTTTACGGCAGCCGCTACTGCCCGGGCGTGTGACTCCGGCCTGGACTCAGCCAGGAGGGCGTGCTCGGCAACATACACGTCAGCCACACCTGCCGTCCACAGCTCCTTGGCCACGGCTTCTGTCCCCGAGGGACCCGTCACCACCGCTGCTACGCCGCCGCTGGCCCCGCCAGTCAGCTTTCGGGCCGCAGCGACCGCCTCAAAAACGACGGGCGCCAAACGCCCGCCCTCGTTCTGCGCAACTATGAGGACCGGCTTGTTCCCTGCCATGCTCGCTCCTTTCTGGACTGCGGGGGCCTTGCGAAACTGGCCCCCACGGGATATTTCTTGGGCGGCGGACCTTACTTCTCCCACCCGGTCCACCCTCGGATATTCTCTGGGCACACCAATATCGCCGCTTACACTGCCGCTCCTGGCCTTTGCATAAGCGCCGGTACAGGTGGCTCTCCCGATTCCCCAACAGCGGCTGCCCAACAGGGCCATCAGGGCGAAAAGACCAGAGCGCCTGGCCGTTCCCTGTTGTTAGATGACGCCGTCTTTCCTCAGAGCCTGCGCCAACTGAGCTGCCACCTCAGCAGCGCTGTCTCCTTCTAAGAACTGGCACGCGCCCACGTGTTGCGGAATAGCTACCTTCACCCGGCGCACGCTTTCCGCCGACGCGCGGATGCGAGCGCCATTGAGGCCGATATCTGCCGAGGAGAGGGTGACCGCCTTCTTACGCCGGGCGGCCATGGTAGCCATGCTCGTAGGATAGCGCGGCTTGCCCAGCTCGCTGCTGACGGTTACCACAGCCGGCAGCTCTGCGTCCACCGTCTCTTCGCCTTCCGGGGTAACCCGGACCACGCGCGCGACTCCAGGGGAAACGATCTGAACATCTTTGGCGACCGATATGAAAGGCATTCCCAGGAGGGCCGCCACGGTTGGACCCACGACACCCTGGTCGTAGTCGGTCCCCTGGCGGCCGCACAGGACCAGGTCGGCGCCGCCCAGATGGCGAATGGCTGCCGCCAGAACACGTGCGGTCCCCGCGCTATCCGCTCCGGCGAAGTTGCTGTCCACCAAATGGTAGCCCTCGTCGGCGCCGAGCGCGAAGGCTCGCCGGAACATTGTCGTCTCCGCTGATACGCCCCCTACAGAGAGCACCCGTATGGTGCACTCCACTCCGGCGTCGCGAAGCCGCATGGCCGCTTCCACGGCCTGCGCGTCATAGGAGTTCATGCCTACAACAATGCCATCGCGGCGTATGTCCATCGTGCCGGAATCTACCTGGAGGCGTCCGGTAAAGGACATGGCATCCACAATATCAGAGTCTGGCACTTCCTTGGCCAGGACCGCTATCTTGAGCATAGCTCCTCCGTTTATCTAGAACAGTCCCATAACTTGAACTTGCCAGGACCGCATACTCCACGCATTGGAGGCCAGAGCTACGGCAAAAGCTTCTTCCACGCTCCAGCGTCGGCTTCTTCGTCGCCCATCAGAAAAAGGAATCCTGGCTCGCACCAAACGATCTCTTCCGGGTAGTCCTCAGGCCGGTCATGCGTAATCAGCATTTCATACCAGCGCCACGGTGGGTTGCCTTCATCGAAATACAGTCCTGTGAGCACCCCCTTAAACGTCTGCCTACCCGGCATCAAGCCCCACCGTCCGTTTGGCAACACCACGGGGAGGGAGGCGCCGCCATCGCACTCGGCAAATTTGCCCTTAAGCGCCTCGTCCATGCCATACTTTCGCTCTTCTTTTTGCTCTGGACTTGTCATACGCGACCTCACTGTGCACACCGATAGGGTAGGCCTGTGCCGCCAGCACAGGCCTACCCTAAACCCTTGCTCAACCGCACCTGGCCTAGGTCAGGAGGCCATACTGCTCGAACGCCTCCAGGCATTCGTTCACCCACTCATCCAGGATCTGCCTCGCCGGCTTCACCTCGGTGAGCAACCCTGCGGTCTGCCCAGACCCCATAGGGTAGTAAACGTTCTCTACATGATTGTCATGGATCTGGAGCGTCAGCTCCCGGGTAAGGATACCTTGCATAGGACGTGGCAGAATGGGCGGTGCGTCAGGTTGGGCCCACCTGTCGTCAATCCGCGATGCGACATGCCGTCTGAAGGCGCCATCGCCCCAGTTGGTGCGCACCGTGTCCTCACTGCGCGCCGCCAGGATCTTTTCCTGGTACCAGGGTTCTATGTCGTGCTCCTTGGCCGTCAACCACGCCGTGCCTGTCCACACTCCCGCGGCTCCCAGCATCAAAGCAGCGGCAACCTGTCTCCCGCACCCCACGCCACCACCCAATAGCACCGGGGTGGGAGCGCACGCCTTCGCTACCTGGGGCGTCAGAGTGAACGAACCTATAGGCCCGCAGTGTCCGCCGCCGTCCTGGCCGTGCGCCACGATGAAGTCTACCCCAGCCTGGTGCTCCCGGACCGCCTGCCGCACCAGTCCAATGAGACCCAGCACCTTCACGCCGTGCTGGTGCATCTCCGGAATGATGAACGCCGGGTTCCCTTGGGCACAGGCGAAAAGGGGCACGCGGTGCTCCAAGAGCACCTCAAGCTGCTTCCTCGCGTTCTCCTGCGTCCCTGCCCGCTCTCCCCTGACGCGGCCACCGATCACGGTGCCGTCGGGAAGGCGGGTATTGGGGATGTTGAACTCCTTGCGGAGTTTCTCTATCCATGCCCAGTGTCCGGGAGGAATCTGCGCCTCGAACTCCTCCACGGTGCCGGTCTGAGGCATGGAGCCTGACACGATGACATCAGCTCCAAAAGGTTTGCCTCCGACCCTCTCCTCAATCCACTTGAGCTCGGTGTCTATTTCCTCGGGAGAAAGGCCGGCGCAGCCAAACACTCCCATGCCCCCGGCATTGGTAATCTCAACGATCACGTCCCTACAGTGACCGAAGGAGATGATTGGATACTGCAGACCGAACGTCTTGGTAAGCGGGGTCTCCAGAGGGTTCTTTGTTTTCTGCACAGTATTCCTCCTTAGTGTACCGCATGTGAGCCACACATCATGGCTCGTCGCTTAGGACCGACTTCTCGGGTTGCTTCCCGTCCCAGGGGGTTAGTGAGGAAGGGTTCCCTCACTTTCGTCCGGCTGGCCCAGGACTCCGGCTCTCACCCCACCCCGTCTGCATAGTCCAAGCCGATGTGCCCTGCTTTGACCAGCTTCTGGTACTCGCCATCGCCTATTCCCAGCACCTCCTTGTAGATATAGTCATTGTTTTCTCCCAGCCGCACCGGCGCATGCCGGATGGCAAGTGGAGCGTTTTTCAACTGAGCAAGCGCCCCAGGGTACAAGTAGGTGCCGGTCTCCTCCTGGGATACCTCTACAAAAGTCCCCCTCGCCTTGAACTGCGGGTCTTTGAAGACCGCAGCTTCGGTCAATACAGGCCCCGCAGGCACACCCACCTTCTGCAAGAGGTGCATGACCTCATAGTAGTCATGGTTTTTGGTCCAGGACTCTATCAGTTTCTCCAGCTCATCCTCATGCTTGCGCCTGTTCAATACATCCTTGAACCGTGGGTCGCGCACCCATGCTTCTCCTACCACCTTGCAGAACCCTTCCCACTGCTTCTCGTCAAAGACGCTGATGCTGACCCAATTGTCCTCGCCCAGGCAGCGGAAATTGCCGGAGGGCACAGCTACGGGGTCTCTGTTGCCCAGTGTCCTCTGCACCCTACCGTTCATGGCGTAGTCCATGAACGGTTCTGGATTGTAGGTCATGAAGTTTTCAAAGAGGGCCATGTCTATCAACTGCCCCTTGCCTGTGCGGTCGCGGTAGTTCAGCGCCGAAACGATGGCGAACACCGCCGCAATGCCCTCGGCTGGGTCTGCCGCCGAGGCGCCGGGGAGCTCAGACGGCCCCGTATCCCTGTACCCCCGCGTAGAAGCTTGGCCTCCTATGGCATCAATGCCGTTAGCCTGGGCCCTGTAGTTGCGGTAGGGGCCGGTATCACCATAGCCGGTAATTTTGGCGTAGATAATATCGGGCTTTTCCTTCTTGAGCATTTCATAGGTGACGCCCAGCTTATCCAAGGCGCTGGGCACGTAGTTGGAGATAAAGACGTCGCTTGTACGCACCAACTGCTTGAAGACGTCCATGCCCTCAGGCTTGGTGATGTCTACCGTCATGCCAAGCTTGTTGCGCGCCATGGAGTTGAAGGTCGCATGCCTGTTCCACGGCCGCTCTCCTGGGTCCCCATTCGGGTATCCCGGAGCGCCTTTGCGTGGGTGGACAACCATGCCCCGTGTGAAAGGCGGGAAGTTCTGGATGGACTCCACCCGTATCACCTCCGCCCCGTAGTCCGCCAGGAACATTTCAGCGTAAGGCCCTGCCAGGATCACGGTCATCCCCAGCACCCGTATCCCCTCGAGCGGAAGAGTTGCCATACTATGCGCCTCACTACCGTAGGAAGTCAATCTCAGATAATGTGGTCCTGCCGGAGCGCAACCATGTCCTGAGCGCTGTACCCCAGCTCCGAATACACCTCAGCGTTGTGCTGCCCCAGCAGCGGCGCAGGGCGTAGCACTACCCACGGGGTCTTTTCCATGACAAACGGCCGCCCCGGGTACGTGACCTTCCCTGTCATGGGGTGTTCGACTGGGACGAAAACGCCCCTCATCTTGACGTGAGCGTCCTCCAGCACCTCGTCAGTGGTGTACATGGGGGCGCACACGTTGGCGGCCTCTTGTCCCAGCTCAAATATCTCTTTCTTGGTATGGTTCATCAACCAACCAAGGAAATAGGCCTCGTACTCCTCTTGCACTGAAGGGTCGGCCTGAGTTTCCGGATTGTAGAACTTCGGGTCCCTCAGTTCAGGGGGGTTGCCCATCATCTTTATCTGCCTGTCCAGCCGCGTGCCGCCGTAGAAATGCACATACCCATCGGCGCAGGGGAACATCCCTGACCCGGCGCCCGCCGGTCCCACCCCTATGACGGACCCCCTGTGGCCGTTTTGCCCCGTGAACTGGTACTGTAGCAGTGCAGCCACCCTGCCGTCCATACTGCCGATCTGCGTGTCCACAATTGACATGTCTATGTAGTCACCCGTGCCGTGACGGACCATTCCGTAGTACCCGACCACAGTCGCCATGGCGGCCACTGCCCCAGCGTGGTAAACGGAAGGCCTTCCCCCGTATTTCACGGGCTCTCTATCGTGATGCCCCTTGTGCTGCATGGGGCCGCCCATGCCAAAGGTCATGAGCTCCGTCAGCTCATAGTCTCGATACGGCCCGCTCTGCCCGAAGTTGCTTACCGAGGTCATCACCAGCCTGGGGTTTACCTGCCGCAGCTCGTCGTAGGAAAGCCCCAGCCGTTTCATGACGCCAGGCTTGAAGCTCTCAACAACCACGTCCGCCTTTCGCGCCAGTTCAAGGAAGATCTCCTTGCCCAGCGCGGCCTTGAGGTTGAGGGTTATCCCTCTTTTGTTGGTGTTGAGGTAAAGGAAGAGGCCGCTCTTCTCCGGGTGGGGATCGTCATGGTAAAAGGGCCCCAAACTCCTGGCGCCATCGCCTGTTCCGGGGCGCTCTACCTTGATGACATCTGCTCCGTAATCCGCCAACCGCTTAGTGCACATTGGCCCGGCCAGGTAATGGGTCAGGTCTATGACCCGCATTCCCGAGAGTGCTTGCTCCCCCACGGTTTGGTCCCTCTCCTGCATGAGCCGATTCTTGTAGTTCTGGCCGGCGCGATCCAGGGTGGTCCCTTTGCCCCAAAGCTGCCGGCGCCTTCGTTTCTCCGCATGAGTGCAAACCCATGCGGAGAAAGCCGCATTCGTGACGCTGCTACGCGTCGCTACGCCAAACCAACTCGCCCTTGTCCCAGTTGTAGAAGGTAGTGGTGATTGGGACATCCCGCACATAGGAATATGCGTTGCGGAAACTCGTCGAGACCGGCGCCGACGCCACCGGCAACAGATCAAGGATGACCTGTTCCATCGCAATGGCCTTCTGCCTGCGCTGGGCAGGATCGCTGGTGGCGGCCATGTCCAGATAGCCGTTGTCTATCCGGGGGTCGCTGACGCCGTAGTAGTTGCGGGAGCCGCCGCTGGAGAAATAGCTCCCAAACAACTCTTCCGGCGTGCCTGTGGTCTGGCAGGCCCAGTAGTTCCAGATGATGTAGTCTACCTTCAGCGCCCGGTCCAAGACTTTGTTCGAGTCCTGGAGTTCAAGGGTCGTATTGATGCCTATCTTCTTGAGCTCCCCTGATGCGAACTCGGCCCCCAACGGGTACGTGCCGGTGTTGCGCACCATCATCTTCAGGTCCAAGCCGCTGGGGTACAGCTCACTCACGATCTTCTTCGCCTCAGCCACGTCGGCATCGTGGGGTTCCCGCCAGCCGGGCAGCTTCAGGATTTCATCCACAGACCGCCCCCAGCCTCCCGTGTCCAGGAAGAGCGTAGGCTCATCGTACCCGTTGTTGACAACCTTACTCCACGCTTTCCGGTCCAGGGCCAGGTTGACGGCTTGCCGGAGCTTCAGGTTATTAAAGGGGGGCTTCAGGCTGTTCATGTAGATGCCCGCCGGCCTGCAGCCTGTGCCGTAGCGCTGCATGTAGATCGCGCCCGCCTTGACTCTCGCGTCAAAGGTGGATTTGTTATCTTCTGTAGGGTTGCCGGCGCTGAGGTCTACCTTGCCGGTCAGGAAGGCTGCCTGGACAATGGCAGTGCCGTCCATGAGCACCAGGTCCCACCCATCCAAGTAAGGGAGGCCGGGCTTGAAGTAATCCGGGTTGCGCTCGTACTGCCAGATGGCGCCCCGCTGGAAGCTCTTGACGCGGAAGGCGCCTGCCCCGTATGGCCTCTGCTGCAGGTCCTTGGTAGTGATGCCATCGGGCACAAGGCTGCAGTTGCCCACAACCAGGATGTCGGCCAGGCCGGGGAACGGCTGGATGAGGTGGACATTCAGGGTCAGCTCGTCCACAACTTCAAGCCCGTTGTCCGGCCGGTCAATGTCAATGAACTCCTTCATCCAGCCGCAGCGTACGGAGAGCAGGTCCCCGCTCAGACCCATGATCTTTTCCAGGCTCCACTTCACGTCCCTGGATGTCATGGTCGTCCCGTCTCGTGGGTGCGCCGGCTTGTAGCCGGTCTGGAATTTGACGTTGGGCCGGAGCTTGAACGTCCAGACCTTGCCGTCACCGGAAACAGAGTAGGATTCCGCGGCGTCGGGCACAATCTCGCTACCCCTCGGGTTCCACAGCAAATTGCTGTACACCTTGGAGGTGTGGACCGAGTGAGCCGAGGATGGGACCGTGGGGCCATCCCACGAAGGCGGGTCCTCCCCGGTGCTCTGCTTGACGATGCCGCCGCGCTTTGGCTTCTCAGCGGCGACGGGTGCAGGCGTAGCCGTGGCGGTAGGCGTAGGGGTGGCTACCACACCGCCGGTGGAGGTGGTAGGAGTTGGCGCAGGCCCGCCTACCGTTGGCACAGGCGTGCTGGTCGCAGTGGCCTGCGGCGGGGTGGTGGCAGTGGCAGTCGGCGCGGCTTCCTGCGCGCCGCAGGCCACGGCGCCGAGAAGTCCGACGGCGACTATCAGGGATGGTATGAAAACAGGTAGGCGTGAGACGAGTTTCGTCAAAATGGAATCCTTTCACGGAAAATTGCGGCGCGATGCGAAGCGCCACAGAAGCCAGTCCCTACTGCAGAGTTCTGGGGTAGGGAGAACATGTTGATTCTTATACCCCTTGCGCCAGTAAATGTCAAGCTGTGATGGTTCCATGCGTGGTGTCCCATGGCCCGCGGCAGGCCAAGCAGACGCCAACTCCCGTTCGTACCCTTTCCTCCGCCAGCCTGGTTTCCAATGAAGCCTTTGGTCCCGTGTCGAGCGCCCCACCAGACCGTATCCCCGCGGCGCTAGCGGCGAACGCATCTCCTGGAGGCGCAACCGCCTCCAGGAGATGCGTTCAATGGCTCCCCTGCGGCAGCTGCGGCTCTAGGCGTCGCTCCTCCAGATCAGGGACCACCTCTGGGTGCTGTAGTTGCTGAACCCTTTCCGGGGGTCGGCTGTTGGATAGCCCTGCACGTAGGCATACCTGCTCTCCGCACCGATCTCCACGGCCATCGGCACGTAAGCGACGTCTTCCCACATGATCCGCTCCATCTCCCTGATCAGACCGACCTTCTCTTCTCCAGTCGCCGCGACCATCTTCGGGAACAGCTCGTCGATCTTGGGGCTGGTGTAGCCCAACCAGTTTCGGGAGCCGCCTGTGATGTGATAGGAGCCGAATTGCTCAGCGGCGGTCATGGTGATCATCGTCATGCAGTAGCTGGCTATGTCGTAGTCCCACTTGCTGAGCTTGGGAAAGAGCACGGCGGCGGTCGTGATTTCAATGGTGGCGTTAATGCCTATCTTGCGCAGCTCTCCGGCGTTGAACTCCGCCATCGCCGGGTAGTTGGAAGAGTCCCTAGCCAGCAGTTTCACATCCAGGCCCTTGGGGTATTCCTCGGCCATGATGCGCTTGGCCTCTGCCAGGTCCTGGTCCTTGGGTTGCCGGTAGCCGGGCATTTTCCATATCTCTTCCTCGGTGCGGAACCAAGGGATATCGCCGGTAGGAACGAAGGTGACGGGAACACCTTCGCCATTGAACACCGCGTCTATGTACCCCTTGCGGTCCAGGGCCAAGTTGACCGCCCTGCGCAGCTTGGGATTGCTGAAGGGCGGCCTGGTGGAGTTCATGTAGACGCCCTGGACGGTGCATGTGCCGGGCTGCGGTTCGACGACGACCTTCCCTTCCGCAACCATCTTGTTGTAGGCAGCCTTGTTGTCGGGCCGGGGGGCGGTGTTATCAACGTCCAGCCGCCCGGTCAGGAACGCCGTCTGAATGATGCCGGAGCCACCAGTCATGATGATGTTCCGTACTTCGTTCAGGTACGGCACGCCCTCTTCGAAGTAGTTGGGATCGCGCTCGAACTCCCAGAGGGCGCCTCGTTGGAAGCTTTTCAGTTTGAAGGGGCCGGACCCATAGGGTCTTCCCTTGAGCATCTCTCTTGTAGTGCCTTCGGGGTACAGGCCGCAGTGGGAGAGGACCAGTATGTTGGGGAACTCGGCAAACGGCGTTGACATGTAGACCTGTAGCGTGGACTCGTCCGCGGCCACAACTCCCGCGTCCGGACGGTCATTGTCAATGTACTCCTTCATCCAGCCGCAGCGCGCAGACTTGAGGCCGTCTGTAAGCCCCATCATCTTCTTCAGGCTGAACGCTGCATCCTTGGCTGTCAGGAGGGTGCCGTCTCTGGGCCCCGGGTTGTCCGGGTACGACTGGAACCGTACGTCCTTGCGGAGCTTGAACGTCCAGACCTTCCCGTCGGCGCTAATGCTGTAGGAC
>JACQUI010000155.1 GCA_016210395.1 Chloroflexota bacterium
AACCGGCGGAATCGTCAAGATGTTGTCTGGCTACATCCCAGATACGGCTAGATACGAAATCCTCGGAAGTTCGGCCTAAGAGCCTGCGAAGGATTGACTTCGCCAATCAGAGAACACAACGGTCCACATTGTCTTTCTGAGCCATGACGGCAGTCAGGCGAAGAATCCAAGGCGAACGCCGTTGAAGCGCCCCATTTCTGCGTGGGCGGTCTGTCTTCATAGGCACAGGCCTTGGGTTCTTCGCGAGGCGATTCGCCTTGTGGTGGCAACTCCTGGTTGACCGCCTCGCTCAGAGCCTGTGAGCTTTTGGTTCTGCCGGCGACGGGCCACTGCCGTGGCCTTCCCGAAGACGAAGTTGGTGAGAGATTCTTCGCGAGGCGGAACGTTTCTGAAGGAAATCATCGTCCGACCGACTCGCTCAGAATGACAAAACGGCTCCCACATTCCGCAAGGCAAAGTCTCCCTAATCAAACCGCTTCAGCCGCGCCACCATGTCCCCGTCCATGCGACGCACCACCTCGGCGGTCAGCGTCACCGCCCGGTCGAAGTCATCCCGGTGCATCAGGCTGTAGTGGCTGTGCAGGTAGCGCGTGGGCACCGTCAGGTTGATCACCGGGATGCCGCCCGAGGACTTCTGCATCTCCGAGCCATCCTGCCCGTAGCCCGACAACACGTTGAACTGCACGGGGATGCCTATCTCCTTCGCCGTGTCCATGATGAAGTCCCGCAGCCGCAGGTTGGGCAGCATGGAGCTATCGTGCAGGAAGAGGCCGGGTCCCTGGCCCAGTTTCTCCTGCGCCTCGTCCATGTTCGTGCCGGGGTAGTCTCCGGCTACGCCCGACTCCAGGTTGATGCCGATGTCCGGCTGCACCATGAACGTGCTGGTATGCGCGCCCCGCAGGCCGACCTCTTCCTGCACCGTCGCGGCGGCGTACACCGTGCCCTGGGCGGGACGCTCCCGCAGGCTGCGCATCACCTCGATCATCACGCCGACGCCCGCACGGTCGTCCCATGCCTTGCCCACGTACAGCTTGCTGCCGTTCAGCACCGTGAAGGCGCTGTCCGGCGCTATGGGGTCGCCCGGCTGGATGCCCAGCCGCTCCTCGGCGTCCTGCTTGTTCGTCGCGCCAACGTCAATAAACATCTGCTCGCGTCGGAAGAGCTGGTTGCGCGACTCCATGGACATCACGTGCGTTGTCTTGATGCCCGTGACGCCCAGCACCGGCCCTTTCCGCGTGGCGATCACCCATCGCTGGTTGATCAGCGCCTGGTCCAGCATCCCGCCCAGGCCCTGGAACTTCACGAAGCCCTCCGGCGTCACGTAGCGCACCATCAGGCCCACCTCGTCCATGTGGGCCGTCAGCATGACACGCGGCGAGCCGTCCTTGTCGCCCAGCCGCGCGATCAGCGACCCCATGCCGTCGGGCGCGAGCTCATCGGCGATGGGCGCCATCTCCCGCATCACAATGGAGCGCACCGGCCCTTCCGACCCGCTGGGGCCATGGGCGTTGGAGAGCTCTTCCAGCAACCGTTGCACGCGTGACATGCATTCCTCCAAACCTGACGCTAAGCGTATAGTGTACGTCAGTTGGGGGAATGCGCAAGTGCGACCCAACCCCCTCGCATTCTCCCCCCTGTGTGGAAAGGGGGAGAATGCGAGGGGGAGGCGAGTGAAGCCTCGTGCAGTGCCTACCGGATGCCGGTGTCAATCTCGATGGCCAGCTCCGCCACCTGACCGGCCTGGACCGTCACCTTCTGGGGCAACGCAGACCTGCAGCCCAGGAAGTCGCAGTTGGTCAGCGTGACCACGTACGCGCCTGCCGCCAACTGGACCTTGAACCACCCATCGGGAGTGAGCGGCGTCTCAATCCGGCTCCCCGCCGCAGATTCCACTACCAGGCTTCGGGAGGAATAAAGGTCGCCGGTGGGCCTGGTGCATGGCTCCACGGGGCACAGCGGGCCAATCCTGACCTGGCCGTACAGGACGCCCAGCGTGCCTCCAGGCTGCGGGATGGGCGACGGTCCGGGCATAGGCGAAGGGACTGGCTCGGGAGGCACGGCGTAGCCCCAGGGCATCATGTACCGGACGGCAACGATGAGCTGCCCAGCCTCGATCCGCCACTTGCCCACCACCAGGTATTCGTCGCCCCCGGCGTACGAGGGCGCCGCGCCCGCTGCCGGCGCGCCAGGCCTCGTCTCGACGGGCGGGCTGGGCGGGACCGCGACGGTCTCCGGCGCAACTTCCGTCAAGGCGATCCGCCCGGAAGGGGTTTCAAGGTACGCGTTTGCGCCTTCCCGCGTCATCTTGCCGGTGGCGGCAATCTCGCCAGGCTGCAGGTCCAGCGCCACAGGAGAAGGCATTGTCGGCTGCGGCGTCACCGTCCCCGGGCAGGGGAACCCGGGGACTGCCACCTCGGGCATAGGACCATCAACGTCGTACACGGCCTCGACCTGGATGGTTCGGCGCGACGAGATTGGCGAAGGGCTGCCCCAGACCACGACCTTCTTACCCGCGAGGTTCGCCGCCTTGCTCTCCTCCTCAGGTGAGGCAAAGGCCAGCGCCCAACTGAAGCCGTCGCATGGTCTAGCCATCTCGATTCCCCGTACGCCGCTGACCACGATGTTACCCAGCCACTGATAGCTGCCGTAGGCCTCAGACGTCCCGCCTTGGCCCGCCGATGCGCCGCCGCCGCCCGGCTGCCCGTCCAAAGGCGGAGGGGGCTCGCCCCCTCCGCTGGCGGGAGCTACGCTGTCGCTGCCTGATGCGCGGCCTGCGCTAGAGAGTTCCACGTCGGCAGGAGACAGGTCGGGGCTTGGGGTGGGCGCTGGAGCCGGCGCAAGCTCGCAGCCAATCCCGATCAGAACGGTGACGATTGCCAGCAACAGGACCGGCCATGCCGGTACCCGCCTGTACGATGAATTGACCTGGCGGTACATGGGTCCTCCTTCGTGGCATCCCGTGTGAATCCTGGGCGCGTATTCTTACTTATAAGACGGCCCAGGTCGCGTGGAAGTTCCATGCCCGTCCCGAGGCTCCTACACAGGCGTCTCTTCGCCGTTTCCAGCTCCCCTGCTGGAAAGCCCCCGCGCCTTCACATCCACCGTCCCCAGTTCCGGCACGTCCCGCTCGCCGCCCGCCCCCATCTCCTTCAGCCGCCGCGCCGACACCAGCACGCGCCCTTCCAGCGACCCGACAGCGTCGTTGTGCGCCTTCACCGCCTTCTCCAGCGCGTCGCCCACTTGTTTCAGGTGGCCCGTCCACGTGATTATGCGGTCGTACATCTCCCGCCCCAGGTCGCTGATCTTGCGCGCGTTCTCCTCCACCTGGCGCTCCCGCCACCCAAAGGCCACCGCCCGCAACAGCGACACCAGCGTTGCAGGCGTGGCAATGATGACACCGCCGGCCATCGTCTCCTCCATCAGGTGCGGGTCCTCTTGCAAGGCCGCGTTGAGGAACGTCTCCCCAGGCAGGAACAGCACCACGAACTCCGGGCTGTAGCCAAGGCCCTCCCAGTAGGCCTTGCTGCCCAGCTCCCGGGCCCGCTCCCGCACCTGGCGCGCGTGCCGCTTCAGCGCGGCTGCCCGTTCCCCCTCCGACGGCGCTTCCTGAGCATCCAGGTACGCTGACAGCGGTGTCTTGGCGTCCACCGCCACGCGCCTGTCGTTGGGCAGGCTCACCACCATGTCGGGACGGCGGTCCCGGCCATCGCCCTGGATGCTTGCCTGCTCCACAAAGTCGCAGTACGGGACCATCCCCGCCAGCTCTGCGACGCGACGCAGCGTCAGCTCGCCCCAGCGCCCTCGCACCTGGGGCGAGCGCAGCGCCTGGACCAGCCCGTGCGTCTCCCGCTCCAGGGACGCCTGCCCCTTCGCCAGCGACTCGGTCTGCTGCTTCAGCCCGCCGTAGGCCGTCTGCCGCTCCATCTCCATGCGCTTCAGCTCCTCCGCCAGCGGTTTGACCAGACCTTCCACGGCCTGCGTGCGCAGGTCAAGGTCGCCCTGCGCCTGCGTTAGCTGCGACCGCAGCGACTCCCTCGCCAGTTGCAGGAAAGCCTCGTTGTTCGTGGCCAGCGCCCGCGACGCCAGAGAAGCGAAGGTGTCCTGGAGCTTCCGGTCCATCTCCTCCTGCATGCGCCGCGCCTCCCGGTACTTCGCCTCTGCCGCCTCCTCCAGTCGCCGGGCCGTCTCCTCCTGCAGCCGCTTGTGCTCCTCGTACCGCGCCTCGGCGGCCTGCGCCTTCCCGCGCAGCACCGCCCACGCGACCGCGCCGCCAATGGCAGCGCCCAGCGCAACGCCTGCCAGGAGCCAGACGACTTCCATTGCAGCGCCTCCTATCTCGTGTGTTGGGCTTCTTCCCCTTCCCGCGCGGGAAGAGCCTGTCCTGAGCTTGCCGAAGGAGGGAGCCAAAGAGGGTTAGGTCGCGCTCCTCACCGCCACCGCATCCCCCACCTTCACCCCCAACGCCCGCGCCGCGTCCCCGTTCACCAGCGCGATCTCCAGGTAACCGTGGCTGCCGGTCAGCGCCACCAGCCCGCTGCCCGCGCCGTACGTCGCCGATAGCCCCCGTATCCCCTTGCCGCCAACCTCAACTACCGGATTAGCGCCCAGCCCTGCTACAGCCTCTGCCGTCACGTTCGTCACGATGTTCCCGAACCGGTCCACGTGCAGCACGCACCCCACCAGGCGGCCTCCCTCCCAGCGGGGCTGCGGTATGAGGAACGTGGCCACCGTAGAAACCGGCTCGCCCATCTCCTCCGGCGGCGCGCCAAGGGACAGGTGCGCCGCCACAGGCGCGAACACATCCCGCCCGTGAAAGGTGGAGCTGACCTTGGGCAGCCAGTAGTGGGGGTTGGTCAGGGCGTAGGCGTGGAAGCCTGGCGGCAGTGGGCGGTGACGCACCGCGAAGGGCTCCTCCGTTCGCCCTGAGCCCGTCGAAGGGCGATCGAACGCTGAGCGCAGCACAAAGCTGAGCAGGCCGTTGTCGGGCGCAAGGAAGGTGTGCCCTTCGCCCTGCGCCAGCAGCGCCCTGCGATCGGTCCCAACGCCGGGGTCAACCACGGCCACGTGGATAGCGCCCGGCGGGAAATAGCGCCACGCCGTGCCCAACAAAAACGCCCCCTGGAGCACGTCCTGGGGGCGCACGTCTTGGGTCAGGTCAACGATTGCCAGCGATGGGTTGATGCCCAGCATCACGCCCTTCATCACGCCGGCGTAGGCGTCGGACGCGCCAAAGTCCGTGAGCAGGGTGACGATGGCCGGACAGCCTGCGCGCGGCGTCACCGCAACACGAGGCTCCCCAGGGAGAGGGCTGCGAAGAGGACGCCCAGGACGATGGTGAAGCGGAACAGCGTCAGCTCCACGCCGCGCCGGGTGCGATAGGTGCTCTGGGCGGCGCCGAAGAGTCCCGCGCCCTGGCCCCGCACCTGGATCAGCACGACGATGATGAGCAGGATACCCAGGATAAGCTCAGCGATGGTGAAATACGTTCCCATGGATGACCTCTGGTAGATTAGGCTCCACTGTAGCAGAGGGGAGACACGCGCACAAGAGAACCGGCTACCGCCAAACTACTGGAGAAGCACGGGCCTAAGGTCGTTCACCCGGTCTATCAACATGTTGGGCGCAGGCATTCCATGAGGGTACTGCCGTCCGCGCCGAACCCAGGCCGTAGCCATGCCCACGCCTTGCGCGCCAACGATGTCATTGTCTGGGTCATCTCCAACGAACAGGACTGTCTCCGCCGGAACAAGACCCAGCCTCCTCATGGCCTCTCGGAAAATGGCGGGCTCGGGCTTTCTCATGCCGCATTCACTTGAGACAAGCGAAAAAGGAGTAATGCCGTCCAGCTTGGCTGCTGCGAGCTTGAGACGCTGACGCGCGCCACCATTTGTCACGATGCCCCAGGGTATCTGAAACTCACGTAGCCTGGCAAGGAATAGGAGCACTTCGTCGTCTGGCTCAATAGCGCTACCTATTGCCTGGGTTTCCCAGTCCACCCATTCAGATGGCGTACCCCCAATCTCAGGCCATGCTTTCAACGCCCGCGCATACAACGATGCTCTGTCCACATCGCCATCGTTGTCCCATTCAATCAACCGAGAGCACACCTCTTCTTCAGACCGGCTCGCCCTCAGCAGCGGCGTTGCTTTGTAGAACTCCTTGAACACGCGTCGCAGCCAGCCCTTGCGCGGGACCAACGTGTTGTCCAGGTCAAACAGCACGCCTGCTATCTTGCTCTGAGGCTGTGATTCAACAACGAGCATTGGGCCTACCCCTTCCGCATGCCCTCCAGCTTCTCCTTCAGCAGGTCGTTCACCACCGGCGGGTTGGCCTGGCCGCGCGTCCGCTTCATCACCTGGCCCACCAGGAACTTCACGGCGGTGTCCTTACCCTTCATGTAATCGGCCACCGCCTGCGGGTTCGCGGCGATGGCATCAGCAATGGCCGGCCCCAGGCCGGAGGCGTCGGAAATCTGGCTCAGGCCCTTCTCCTGCACGATGGCCTTCGCGTCCTTGCCGGTGTTGAACGCCTCCTCCAGCACCGTCTTGGCCATGGTCGTGCTCAGCTTGCCGCCCTCGACAAGCTCAAGCAGGTCGGAGAGGTGCTGCGGCGTGAGCTTGCTTTCCTCCAGCTCTTTGCCGGCGGCGTTGAGCAACCGCGCCGCCTCGCTGAGCATCCAGTTGCCGGCGGCCTTGGCCCGGCCCTGGAGCGCCTCGCCCGTGAGGCCCGGCTTCAGCTTCACGGCTGCCTCGAAGAAGTCGGCGGTGGCCTTGGAGGCCGTTAGCAGGCCGGCATCGTAGGCGGGCAGGCCGTACTGGCCCATGAACCGCGCCCCCCGCGCCTCCGGCAGTTCCGGCAGCCGTGACCGCACCTCCTCAACCCACTGGCGGCTCACCACCAGCGGCGGCAGGTCCGGCTCGGGGACGTAGCGGTAGTCGTGGGCCTGCTCCTTGGAGCGCTGGGAAACGGTGTAGCCGCCCCGCTCCTCCACCCAGCCTCGCGTCTCCTGCACGATGCGCCCGCCTTCCCGCACCACCTGCACCTGGCGGGCGAACTCGTACTCCAGGGCTCGGACCACGGCGCGGAAGCTGTTCATGTTCTTCACTTCCACCTTGGGGCCAAGCTCGGTATCGCCCACAGGCCGGATGCTGAT
>JACQUI010000156.1 GCA_016210395.1 Chloroflexota bacterium
CTTGCCAGGCTGTCGGCGGTGGTGAAGGTGGTGAAGACCTCGCCGTCATACCGGGTCAAACCCCCGTGCTCCGTGCCGATCCACAGATTTCCCCGGCGGTCCTGTAGCAGGTCTTTCACGGTAAAGCTCAGCAGGCCATCGGGAATGCCGAAGCTCTGCCACGCACCCTGCTGCTGGCCGGGTCCCACCCTCGCGGTCTTCTCCTGGCCAGCGCGTGCGGCAGTGCCGCTGGGAATGGACACCAGCAGGTCCACGGCCTGCTCACTACCTGCTCGGATATCCACGGTCTTCTGCGCTGCGGTTTGCCCACCGGGCCTCACCTCTACCAGGTACTCCCCCGCCGGCAGTTCCATGGCAAAACGCCCCTCCCGATCCGTCTCGGTCTGCACCCACAGTGCTTTGCTGGCCATGGACTGGAGGCGAATCTTCGCATGCGTCAGGGCCTGTCCGGCGTCGGTCCACTGCGCCCGTCCCCGCAGTGTCCCCGCCTGCTTCTCTTCTTCAACCAGCACAATATCCCCGCGCCGCTCTGCCGATTGTTCCTTGGCTACGCCCCTCCCCCAGTTCGCCCACGTGAAGGAGCCGTCCGCATCCTTGTCGCACACCGCCACATCGAAGCCCAGCACCGTGCCAGGACCCAGCCGCACCCTGCCCTGGCTCGCCCCGCCGACATCTAGCCGCCACTCGTACCGGTGATGGCCTGGTTCTCGCTGCACTCTCACTTTCACATGCTCCAGAGCCAGAGTTCGCATGGACTCGAAGATTACTTTGGCATCGTTCCCGTACAGGACATACTGAAAGAATGGGAGGCCTTCTTCTCCGTGCCCGACCTCCATGTGTACTTCGCAGCCGTCCTCGGTGTTCCAGTCTTTCCATCCCGTCGGCATGGAAACCGAGTCGATCACCGTCGATTCGTCGCGCACCTCCAGGGCCAGGTACAGCGCGTTTTCCAGCCGACTGTACCCTAGACGGAATTCCCCCTGAAAATCCTCCGCCCCAGTGGGTTTATTCCCCACTTCGCAGAGGAGCACTGCATACCGCCGCATCCCCGCCGGCCAGTCGGACAGGTCGCCGTCGACCGTGATCCCCTCCACTGGCACAGCGATGGCCACGACGCCGTTGTGGGCCAGCACTGATACGGGCGCCAGGAGCAGCGTTATACTTATGGAATACAGGTAAAATCGCAGACGAGTCATTGTGCCGAGGACCTGAGAACAGGGTTTCTACCGCAAATATACAAGCTGACTGAGTTACCATGAAACGAAAAAAGCCGGGACTGTCCCGGCTTCTTCAGCGGTGAGGTATCGGGCGAGTTCCGCCCCCTCCAGCGTCAGGAAGAAGGGGCAGGGGGCGGAACCCGGACAGGGTTGATCTATTGTGCTACAGGTCGGGAAAGGGCTGTGGCGAATCCATGATCCACGGGTGGGTAAGCAGCGATACAGTGAGCAGGCTTTCCCCATCCTTCTGTCGGGGCATTTCTCGCTGGCCCGATTTTTGCCTATATTCCTGCCAAATTGACGCTGAAAGATTTCAGCTACTATGACCTCGACTCCCGAACTCACTACCCGCGATGTGCTTCAGCAGGTAGACCGTCGCCTCAGCCTGATCGAGGATGACCTGCGGGGCCTCGATGCCAAGCTGGACGCCCGGTTTGGCGCCCTGGATGGCAAGATCGACACAGAGATCGCCGCCCTCGACGCCAAGATCGACGCCAAGGTCGAAGCGCTCGATGCCAAGATCGATACCAGGTTCGGGACCCTGGATGCCAAGATCGACAGCAAGTTCCACTTGGTAGTGGGTCTCATCCTGGCCAGTTGGTTCTCGATGATGGGCGCCTTCCTGCTCAAGTAAACAGTCCTCTTCCTCCATCTCAGTCCTTCCAGCAGCAATTCATCTCAGCGCCGGCAGGCCGCACCACTCGTGGTAGGCATAGACCACGGCCAGGTAGTTGGGCAGGGACACGCTGGCGGTGATGGCGTTGCTGGCGCAGAGGATGTGGCCGCCGCTCCCGCTGCCGGCCTCCCGGCAGTCGAGGGTGTCCCGGCGGATGCACTCGGGCGTGCCGAAGCTGAGGGCATTGCCGCAGTCGAGGTTGCCGAATAGACACACCTTTCCCCCGTAGGCTGCCTTCAGCCGCCGCAGATCCATCCCCGCATAGCGGTCTATTTCCAGATAGCCGTCCACCTCACAGCCGCAGAGGAAGTCCTCGATCACCGGCCACAGGTCCCCGTCGCTGGCGTTGACGGCAAAGGCCCCTGCGGCGTGGAGCCGGCGCGAGAGGCTGCGCACCTCGGGCACGATGAAGTGCCTATAGGCCTCGGGAGAGATCAGCAGCCGGGTGCCGGAGAAGTCCCCGCCCACCCCCACCAGTTCGATGCCCAGCGCCAGGTACTTCTCGATGCGGTCCAGGGACCGGCGGGTGGCCAGGGCAAAGTGCTCCGCGGCCACCTCGGGGGCCAGCAGCAGGGTCTGCATCAGATCCGTGTCGGTCCACACCCCGTGGGCATAGGCCGGGGCGAGGAGGGGCAGGTCCACGTCCTGCTGCCGCATCAGTTCGCCCAGGCGCAGGTACACCGCCAGGGTCTCGTCGGGAGGCGGGGGTTGCTGGGCGGCCTGGGCATTGCGCCGGCGCAGGCGCTCCACCGGGTCTTCAGGCAGGGGTTGCTGAAGAGCAAGGGTGGAGGGTGCTGCCGGCGGCGGGTTGGGGGTGACGTAGAGCAGGTCGTGGCCCAGGCGCAGGGCCAGGTCCAGCCGGTCGGCGGCGTTGCGGTTGACCGCCTCTTCCCAGCCGCACTCCGCTACCAACTCGGACCAGTGGGCCGGGTCCCCGGCATAGCGCCGGCCCAGCAGGGCGTCGGCCACTGGCGAGAGCAGCAC
>JACQUI010000010.1 GCA_016210395.1 Chloroflexota bacterium
GCAACTCGCCGCAGTGCAGCTGACGCCTCATGACTTCCACCCTGAGTGGAATTACACCATCTCCCCAACACCACCACCGACCATCACCGTGTAAAGGTTATTGCGCGGAGCCTCCTTAGGCGGATTCGCTAGGGCGCGTAACGCTTCCTCAAAGGACGACGGGTGAAGCGATATGCTAGAATCCTGGTGCTTTTGTGGCATTACTCCGACACCCCTGATGGGTGTCTGCTAAACACCCTTGAGGCTCAGCTATGACCAGTTTGGAAGCAAACTGGTCATAGCTGAGCCGTGGGGGGGAGGGGTTGTTATGGGCAAGATCAATGAGAGTACCGTCATGGCTTCAAATGCCAGTCCCAACCTGGGATTCTATGATGCAAGTACTGCGGCACGGCTAGCACAAGTGCCAGTGCGCACCGTGCGTTCATGGGACAGGAACGGGATCGTTCCTCCTATCGTGGAGTGGGTGGACGAACGGGGAGAAACAACTTATGGCTACACATTTGAGGGGCTAGTATATCTCCGCCTAATAAGAATGATGAGGGAATTACACCCTCCCTTCCCGCTCAGAAAAGTGGTCAGCACTGTCAAATTTCTTAGAGAGAACTATGGGCCACCAAGCCCAAAATGGGTCGAGGCACAAATTGTAAGTGACGGCAATGACATCTGGGTACTGAATCCAGTAACAGCGTCAGCCAGCAAGTCGGGGCAGATTCCATTCAAGAAATTATTTGAAAGAGAGTTTGCCCTCCTGGCAGAACGTGAGGATGCCATCTTGATTCCTCACAGGTTTCTGAGGTGGGTTGAGATAAAACCCGGTGTTCGTAATGGTATGCCTGTCGTGAGGAATACTGGGATTGAAACCTCAACTATTCATGCGGCGTTCGCCCAGAACTTGACGGCGCAAGAGATCAAAAGCCGTTTCCCTTTCCTAACTGTTCCCCAACTCATCCATACCGAGGAGTATGAAGAATTCCTCGACACGCAACTCGACCTAGCAGCGTAAGACTTCATACTGACGTACAGGCTGGCAAGGATTTTGCCCGTCTATTGCGTCGTTTCAAATGGGATATTCGCGAATCATTACAAGAAGGTCGCAGTAGGCGAGTAGATGACCATGTTTGGTCACGCCTAAAGGACGCCGAGCAACTGAGAGTGGCTAATGAACTTGGCCGAATCTTTTTGTCTTTTGACAAGTTCAAGGGCAACGACGGTGCGGAAGTAGCAGCAGAACTAAAGCTGCACGGCGGGAAGGTTCTTCAGATCATAGGCGGCCCACAGCAAGCTATATACCGCTCCTGCGCTAAGCTCCTTTGGCACTTTGAGGATTGGATGAATTTCCTGCAAACAAGCGATGGCGTAGTCATATTGTCTGACCTGAATCGGGCTCCAACGTTGTACACCGTTGATGAATATGACCAGAAGACGGTTGCAGCAAGGAACCGTCCTTATTTTGAAGACTACACAAGGAGATGGCAAGAAAGGCCCCTACCATCGCCTCGCCCTTCTCTTCCCGGTGAACAGCGAGCCTTGATGATGCCAATGCTACCGCCAGAAGACAGCGACGACAAGGGTGGTGTGTAACCTATCTAATTGCCAGGTAAAGTTCACTCGTTGCGGGTAGTGCCTAAAGGCATGGAGGGGGAGTAGAATAGCGGCATCTCTAAGTGTGAGGGGTGCCGTATGCCTGACATGTCGTTTGAGGGGTTTGACAAGATGTTAGATAAGGCAATGTCCCCAGAAGCCGCCGCAGTTATTAGGCTGTGGGTTATAAGGACTGGAACGACGTGGTGAGGCCAAAGGGAGCACCCGACGTTGACTACACGGTGTCGCTTCATCGTCGGCCATCGGTCAAGAAGGGTAGTCCCGTCTTTGATGCGACACTGACGCCCACACCATCGGACACGGGGGTAGTGCCTAATGGGTAGGCAACGATTGTACTTTACCAATTGCCACGCGTGGTTGACACCCTTCGCCGGCCCATAGTACCATACGAGATTAGTTGAATAGGAAAGCAGTACACCTGCTCTTATCAGGAGTGGCTGAGGGTCCGGCCCCGTGAAGCCCGGCAACCGGCCCAGAGGGGCATCCGCCCGCTGGATACGGTGCCAATTCCGTCAAGCGCTGAGCTTGAGAGATGAGAGTGGGGAGCCTAGAAGCTTCTCGCTCTGTGAGAAGCTTTTTTTGTGCCGCTTCCGCGGCCTTCCACCTTGCGATGAACTGCGTGAATAACCGCCATGCCTGAGATCGTACCCCTGGAATGGACGGGGGATGCCCTCCGCATCCTTGACCAGACCAAGCTGCCACTGGAGCAAGCAGTGGTGGTGGCGCGCACCCCCATGGACGTCGTGAACGCCATCAAAGGCATGCAGGTCCGGGGCGCGCCCGCCATCGGCGTCGCAGGCGCATTCGCCATCGCCCTTGCCGTCAGGGCCGTGGACAGCAGCGACCTCTTGCGCATGCGGAACTACCTGGCGGACATCGGCAAGCAGGTGGCTTCCGCCAGGCCCACGGCCGTCAACCTGAAGTGGGCGGTGGACCGCGTCCTGAAGGTCGTCGGTCAGGCAACCTCTGTGGCCGACCTGCGGCGGCTGGTGGAGCGCGAGGCCACCTCCATCCAGCAGGAAGACGTGGCCGCCAACCGGCGCCTTGGGGCGCTTGGGGCGGAGCTGCTCCCGCCGGATGGGACCGTGCTCACCCACTGCAACGCCGGGGCGCTGGCCACGGCGGGCTACGGCACTGCCATCGGCGTCATCCGCGCCGCGTGGGAGAAGTCCCACACGCTGAAGGTTATTGCAACGGAGACCCGGCCATTCTTACAGGGGGCCCGGCTTACCGCCTGGGAGCTCTCCCAGATGGGGATTCCCACGCATCTCGTGGTGGACTCCGCCGCAGGCAGCCTCATCGCCCGTGGAGAGATAAGCTGCGTGGTGGTCGGGGCGGACCGCATCGCGGCCAACGGCGACACGGCCAACAAGATCGGCACCTACACGCTGGCTGTGGTTGCCCATGAAAACGACGTGCCGTTCTACGTGGCGGCCCCTACCAGCACACTGGACATGTCCATCGCCACGGGGAAGGCCATCCCCATCGAGGAGCGTCCGGCTGAAGAGGTGCTGCGCTGGGGCGACAAGACCATCGCTCCCAAGGGCGTTGGCGTGCGGAACCCGGCCTTCGACGTGACCCCCGCCAGGTACATCAGCGCCATCATCACCGAGAAGGGCGTGGTCCGCCCCCCGTATGAAGAGGGTTTGAAGCGGGTCATGGAAGGGTAAGCGACAGGATTCAGTTGCATCCTTAGGGCTATCAACTACATACATACCTTGACGAAGGCCAACCCTTACCCTCATCCTAACCCTCCCCCCTCAAGGGGGAAGGGATGTCTCCTCTCCCTTGACGGGAGAGGATGAAGGTGAGGGTGAGGCGCTGGCGAGGATGAGAGGGAACGTACTTGGCTGATGACCTTCAGGCAGGGGTACAGGAGACCCCTTTCGCAATTCAGGAGTTGAGCGGTTTGGAACAAGCGACCATAGCAATCATCGGCGGCAGCGGCCTGTATGAAATGGAGGGCCTCTCCAACGTGCGGGAGGTCAAGCCCAAGACGCCCTTCGGCGACCCCAGTGATGCCATCGTCATCGGCAACCGCGGCGGCGCGTCGGTGGCCTTCCTGCCCAGGCACGGCAAAGGCCACCGCCTCATGCCAACCGAGGTCCCGTCTCGGGCCAACATCTACGCCCTGAAGATGCTGGGCGTGGAGCGCGTCATCTCCGTCAACGCCGTCGGCAGCCTGAAGGAAGAGATACACCCGCTGGACCTGGTCGTCCCCGACCAGGTCATAGACCGCACCCGCCAGCGGGCGAATACGTTCTTCGGCGATGGCCTGGTGGCCCACGTCGGCTTCGCAGACCCCTTCTGCCCCGGCCTGAGCGAGGCCCTGGTTGCTACCGCCCGGGAGAGCGGCGCGCGCGTCCACCAAGGGGGCGTGTCCGTGGTGATGGAAGGCCCCGCTTTCTCCACGAAGGCCGAGTCCTTCCTGTACCGCTCCTGGGGCGCTTCGGTCATCGGCATGACGGTGCTGCCTGAGGCCAAGCTGGCCCGGGAGGCGGAGATGTGCTACGCCAGCCTCTCCTGCGCCACCGACTACGATTGCTGGCACGAAGCCCACGAGTCCGTCACTGTGGAGATGATCATTTCCAACCTGCTGAAGAACGTGGCTACATCCAAGGATATCCTGCGGCGGGTCATTCCGAAGCTGAACGTCGAGCGCCGGTGCGCCTGTCCTCACGCCCTCAAAGACGCAATCGTCACCAGCAGGGACGCTATCTCTCCTGCTGCCAAGCAGCGGCTTTCGCATCTTATTGGAAAGTACATCTCGTAACCGGAGGACGGTATGCGACCCCAGGAACCTTTCACCAGGATAAAGGTCGAGCAGGCCAAGGCGATGCTCGACCGCGGCAAGGCCGTCATGATTGACGTCCGGCGGCTGGATGAGTGGCAGTCGGGCCACGTGAAGGGCGCGATCCACGTTCCCGTTGACGACGTGCTGGCCCGTGTTGACGAGCTGCCCAAGGACAAGGACCTGCTGTTCATCTGTCAGGCAGGCGTGCGTAGCGCCCTGGCCTGCGAGATGGCGGCGGCAATGGGCCTTCCGCAGGAGCGCCTCTTCAACGTTGAGGAAGGGACACCCGTGTGGATCGAGAAGAAGCTGCCCACCAGCTACAAGAACGACCCGTAGTTACGCGCCCCCATCCAACGAGTGGGTTTCCTCCAATCCTGGTTATGCCCCTTCAACATGAAGGAAAGATGGCCCCTTCCCCCTTGCGGGGGAAGGTTGGGATGGGGGACAACAGATGTCATAGAGCACCATCACAGAAGGGAAACAAGCAGCAATGAACAAGCGCAAACGCGTGGCGGCGCTCAAGCACCGCCGCAGGGTAAAGAAGCTGGAGATCAAGGCAAAGTCTGTGGCCACGGCCGCAGGCGGTCAGGCTCGCCGCCCCAGGGCGGTTGCAGCGCAACCTCGTCCTGCGGCCCAGCCAGCCAGGGCGGCTGCTCCGGCCCGTCCGGTCCCGGCAGCGGTTGCCCCGCCTGCGCCCGTGGCTGCTCCAGCGGAAGCGCCCGCCGGCGAGGCCAGGCCCGCCCGCCGGCCCCGCGCCCCACGCCCTGCCCCAGAGCCGGCGACTGAATCACCCGCCGCTCCGGCAACGCCCGCAGAAGGAAGCTAATGTCCATCCTAGTGGTGGGCTCGGTAGCCTACGACGCCGTCAGTACGCCCACGGCCAGCCTCAAGCAGTCCCTGGGCGGCTCGGCCACCTTCTTTTCGTTGGCCGCTAGCTACTTTGCGCCCGTGAGCGTCGTAGGCGTCGTAGGCGAGGACTTCCGCTGGGAAGACCTCCATATGCTTGAAGAGCACGGCATAGACACTGGCGGCCTCGTGAAGCGTCCTGGCAAGACCTTCCGCTGGGTGGGCGAGTACGGGCAAGACATGAACGAGGCCCACACCCTGGACACCCAGCTCAACGTCTTCGCAAACTTCAAGCCGGTGCTCCCTGCCGCGGCGCGCAAGCCCCCCTTCCTGTTCCTGGCCAACATTGACCCGGACCTTCAGCAGGCGGTCCTGGGCCAGCTTCAGGATCGCCCCCGCCTGGTGGGGGGCGATACCATGAACTTCTGGATCCAGGGCAAGGGCGACTCCCTGGCGAAGGTGATCGGCGCGGTGGGCACGCTCCTGATCAACGAGGGGGAGATTCGCCTGCTGACCGGCGAGCCCAACCTGGTCAAGGCCGCGCGCCAGGTGCTGCGTCAAGGCCCGGGCATGGTGGTGGTGAAGCGCGGCGAATACGGCGCAATCTGCTTCACGAAGGACGACGTCTTCGCCACGCCGGCCTATCCGTTGGAAACGGTCGTGGACCCCACAGGCGCGGGAGATACCTTCGCCGGCGGTTTCATGGGCTACCTGGCCGCCACCGGCGACCTGAGCATCGCAAGCGTGCGGCGCGCCATGATCGTCGGCTCGGTCATGGCCTCCTTCACCGTGGAGGACTTCGGGCCGGCGCGACTGCAATCGGCCACTGCCCAGGAGATACAAGAGCGGTACCGGGAGTTCTGGAAGCTGACCTATTTTGACGGCAACGGCGAACGCCCGCTGCCCAGGAGGACATCCGTAGGGGCGTAAGCCTTACGCCCCTACTTGGACACCTTTGAGCGGAGGAGGCGACGCATGACCCAGCAGCAGACGCTCTTGACCGTAGAGGACTTCTACCGGCTCTATAGCGGCAAAGAGGGCCGCCACGAGCTGGTGAAAGGGGAAGTTGTCCAGATGGCGCCGCCCGGGTACCAGCACAGCAATGTGGCTCTCACTATTGGCGCCCTCATTCGAGCCCATGCCAGACAGCATGGATTGGGCAGGGCCGTGGCTTGTTGTGGCTTCATCCTGGGACCAGCCACCGTCCGCGCGCCTGACCTGGCCTTCGTTAGGCAGGAGCGTATCCCAGAAAAGCGGCTGCCCACCGGCTACTTCGATGGCCCGCCGGACCTGGCCGTTGAGGTGGTGTCGCCATCGGACACCGCCGCCGAGATAGAAGCGAAGGTGCACGACTACGTGCGCAGCGGCGTTGCCCAGGTATGGGTCGTCTACCCGGAAGGGAAACGTGTTCACGTGTTCACCAGCGACGGCAAGGGTATGCGGCTCGAAGCAGGCGACACCCTCACCGGCGGCGACGTGCTTCCCGGCTTTGCGGTAACAGTGAGTGAGCTGTTTGAGGCGTGAAGGTGAGCAGCTCGTGAGAAGTACGGAACTGGCGCATGGGCATCCCTGCGCCCTGTATGAGAGGAGTGGGTGTTGACTACAAAACAGACCAAGGGAGACGTGAAGGACCGCGCGCTGGCCCGCCAGGGCGTGGACCACATCGAGTGGGCCGCCAGGGATATGCCTGTGCTTCGCCTGATCCGGGAGCGGTTCGGCAAAGAGAAGCCCCTGAAGGGGCTGCGATTGTCGGCTTGCCTGCACGTGACAACGGAGACCGCTAACCTGGCCATCACCCTGAAAGAGGGCGGGGCCGACGTGACGCTGTGCGCCAGCAACCCGCTGAGCACCCAGGACGACACGGCGGCGGCGCTGGTGGCGGAGTACGGCATCGCAACGTACGCCATCAAGGGCGAAGATAACGAGACCTACTACAGGCACATCCGGGCTGCCCTGGAGCAAGCCCCTCACATGACTATGGACGACGGCGCAGACCTGGTGACCGTGCTGCATTCGGAGCGCCAGGACCTGCTTGGCAACGTCATCGGCGGCACGGAAGAGACGACCACCGGCGTCATCCGTCTCAAGGCCCTGGCCCAGGAGGGCAAGCTGAAGTACCCCATCGTGGCAGTGAACGACGCCGATACCAAGCACTTCTTCGATAACCGCTACGGCACGGGCCAGTCCACCCTGGACGGCGTCACACGCGCCACCAACATCCTGTGGGCCGGCCGCAAGGTGGTCGTGGCGGGCTACGGCTGGTGCGGGCGGGGCGTCGCCATGCGCGCCAAGGGCATGGGCGCTCACGTCATCGTGACGGAGGTAGACCCCATCCGCGCGCTGGAGGCCGTCATGGACGGCTACCAGGCCATGCCGATGATGGAAGCCGCCAGGATCGGCGACGTGTTCATCACCACCACGGGCAACGTCCATGTGATAGACGCGCCGCACCTGAAGGTGATGAAGGACGGCGCAATCCTGGCCAACAGCGGCCACTTCAACGTGGAGATCAACATCCCGGCGCTGGAGAGCATGGCCGAGACGCACCGCAAAGTCCGCGAGTTCGTTGAGGAGTACGCCCTGGAGGACGGGCGCAAGCTGTACCTCCTGGGCGAGGGCCGACTCATCAACCTGGCGGCGGCGGAGGGGCACCCCTCCAGCGTCATGGACATGAGTTTCGCCAACCAGGCGCTCTCAGCGGAGTACCTTGCCAGGGAGGCCAGGCGGCTTGCCCCCGGCGTCTACCCCGTGCCCAGGGAGCTGGACCAGGAGATTGGGCGGCTAAAGCTCATCTCCATGGGCGTGGGCATAGACACGCTGACCGCCGAGCAGCAGAAGTACCTGGCAAGCTGGGAGAGCGGGACGTAAGGCAAAAAGAAAGGACAGACCTTTCAGCCTGTCCCTTCGGCCACCCAAGAGCGGCCCCGCTTGATACCCGGTAAGAAAAGCATAGTACGTACCAGACGCATAGTCAAGACGCTATTGAGAGTCTTGATATTCAAGAGGTCTTGGCTGTCTCAAACAGTATTGCTGTGGACGGTTCAGCAATATGAAAGTAAAGCAAAACGGAGAGCAGGGGACTTGCACCCCATCCCCCTCGTCAGGGGACCCACCGGGTATCAAGCGGGGCCGTCTCTTCAACGGTTTACTCTCCAAGGGCGGTTCGCTTGAAATCCCTAGAGGACTCTCCGCACGGATATTCTAATCACGCCTGAAAGGCGTGTCAATCAGGAACCCAAGAAAAGGAGCACACGCATGGGACTCAGCTTCAATGACTCGCCATCCTTCCTCTGGACTTCGGAGTCCGTGACCGAGGGTCACCCGGATAAGCTGTGCGACCAGGTCTCAGACGCGATCCTGGACGCCATCCTCGCCAAGGACCCAATGGGTAGGGTCGCATGCGAGACGGGCGTGACCACGGGGCTGGTGGTGGTGATGGGCGAGATCACGACGGACTGCTACGTGGATATCCCGCAGATTGTGCGGGACACCATCAAGAACATTGGATACACCAACGCCAACTACGGCATTGACTACGCGACTTGCGGCGTCGTCGTCTCCATCAAAGAGCAGTCACCCGATATCAAACCGGCCGTGAACACCTCCCTGGAGGTGCGCACCGGCCAGAAACAGGACGAGTGGGAGCGCCTGGGCGCAGGCGACCAGGGCATGATGCTGGGTTACGCCTGCAACGAGACGCCGGAGCTCATGCCCCTGCCCATCTCCCTGGCCCACGCCCTCTGCAAGCGCCTTAGCATCGTGCGCAAGGAGGGCATCCTGCCCTACCTGCGGCCCGACGGCAAGTCCCAGGTCACCATCGAGTACGCCTACGGCGTGCCCAAGCGCATAGACACCGTTGTGGTCAGCGCCCAGCACGCCCCCGAGGCCACCCTCGCCCAGATCCAGCGTGACGTAAGACAGCATGTCGTGGACGCCGTGCTGCCCAAAGGCCTGGTGGACAGCAAGACCAAGTTCTACATCAACCCCTCCGGCAGCTTCGTCGTCGGCGGCCCCAGCGGGGATACCGGCCTGACGGGGCGCAAGATCCTGGTGGACACCTATGGGTCCAGCGCCCGCCACGGCGGCGGCGCCTTCTCCGGCAAGGATCCCACGAAGGTGGACCGCTCCGCAGCCTACGCCGCCCGCTACGTCGCCAAGAACATCGTGGCGGCGGGGCTTGCCGACCGCTGCGAGGTGCAGGTGTCCTACGCCATCGGCATGGCCGAGCCTATCTCCGTCAGCGTGGAGACCTTCCAGACCGGCAAGGTCAGCGACGAGACCATCAACGTCCTGGTCAAGAAGCACTTCGACCTGCGCCCCGGCGCAATCATCCACAACATGAACCTGCGCCGCCCGCTGTACAAGCAGGTCGCCTCCTACGGCCACTTCGGCCGCGACGACCTGGGCGTCCCCTGGGAGCGCACCGACAAGGCGGAGGTCTTGCGCAAGGAGGCGCTGGCCGCCGCCGCGAGGCGGTAGGTCGCAATCTGGGATCACCCAAGGAAAGAGGGGCCAACACTTGGCCCCTCTCTTGTTCCTGTGTCATTCCCTGCGTCTGGCTTGTGAAGACGGAAGCCGTAAGTCAGTCGCCGGTGTCACAACATTGTAGCACGTGGCAAGCCTCCTCATTTCGTGATAGAATCCGTCTTTCGAGTGGGTTCTAATCGGTCGCCCAGCGGCTCAGGAAAAGAGGTGTGCCATGGCCAGGCTGAACGAGATAGACGAAGAGTTCCGCTTTTGAACCGACCAGCAAGCGTCGCAAAGGGTTCCCCTCTGAGACGCACGTGAAGCGCGGTCAGCGGGTAGTCCACGGAGAGAAGGAACTCGTGGAGAAGTTGGGGCGCAACGACCCCTGCCCATGTGGGTCACGGAAACGGTTTTAGCAGGTGCTGCATGAACAGCGGCAGGTTTTGACGGCGCCAATCGTTCCCACTACTCCCGTAACTAGACGAAGGGGTGCTCCAATGTGGAGCACCCCAACCTATTCCAGCCCATCTGTTTACAGCGTTCCGTCTCCTTTTCAGGCTGAATTCTTCAGGTATGAGACATCACTTACTCCTGTTCTTCTGCCCGCCCGCTGAAGCCACCCGCCCCTTTGCCAAAAACGCCAACTGTGGTAGTTCTGCGGTCTGCCCGTTTGCCTATTGCCCGAATGCCCTTGTGCCTATGCCCTACGCCCGAATGCCTGAATGCCCGCTCCTTGCCCGCCCGCTTGCCCCTTTGCCCGTTTGCCCGTACTATTGGAAAGGCTTTCGGGCCATCAAGCACTTCACCGGGGGGCAGAGCGTGGCAATCAAATTCGGCACTGACGGGTGGCGCGCAATCACGGCCTGGGACTTCACCGCAGACAACGTCCGGGCCTGTGCCCAGGGCGTGGCCCAGTACCTCAAAGGCGCCGGCCTGGCCCCGCGCGGCCTGGTCGTCGGCTACGACACCCGTTTTGCCTCAGAGGACTTCGCGGTAGAGGTGGCGCAGGTTGCGGCAGGCAACGGCGTTCCTACGCTCCTCACCACTCAGGCTGCGCCCACACCCGTCGTTAGCTACAACATCGTGCACCACCAGGCGGGCGGCGCTGCCATGATCACCGCCAGCCACAACCCGCCCCAGTGGAACGGCTTCAAGTACACGCCCGACTACGCCGGCAGCGCCTCCCAGGAGGTGGTGGATGCCCTGGAGCGGGAGATCGCCCTGGCCCTGGGCCACGAAATCCCCAGCCTGCCGCTCTCCGAGGCCCGCGCTCGCGGCCTCGTCCGCGACATCGAACCGGCCCAGCCCTATTTGGCTCATGTGGGCAAGCTGGTAGACCTTGCCGCCCTGAAGGCAGGCGGCCCAAAAGTCGCCGTGGACGCCATGCACGGCGCGGGCGCAGGCTACCTGCCCCAACTCCTCAACGGCCTGCCCAGCCTCACCGAGCTCCGGTCCGAGCGCAACCCCAGCTTCCCGGGCATGAAGCAGCCCGAGCCGGTGGCCCACAACCTCGTTCCCCTTTCGCAGCACGTGGTCCAGCACCGCTGCGACGTCGGCGTCGCCCTGGACGGCGACGCCGACCGCCTGGGCGTGATAGATGAAAAGGGCCGGTTCATCTCAACCCTGGAGTCCTTTGCCCTCCTCTGCCTCTATCTATTGGAAACGCGGGGTCTGCGCGGCCCGCTGGTAAAATCCATCACCATGACCAGCATGGTATACAAGC